>DATGKG010000118.1:0-12098 GCA_035294805.1 Binataceae bacterium (SeqCode)
AGGTCAGGTCGATAAGCTTCGACGTGTCGAACGCGGCGAGCGATTTCGGATCCAACGCTAATGCGCTCACGAGCACCATCCCCACTGCGAGCAGTGTCTTCATTATTCGTACCCTCGCGCCATCGAAGATAGTAAAAGGAATCATGGCATCCGGTTTTCAAGTCGATTCGACAATAGCGCACGCGCTCGAGAGCGGGCATACGCTGCCTGCGCGATGGTACACGAACAATGCGGTGTTCGCGGCGGAGAAGGAGCGCATCTTCCATCGTTCATGGCAATACGTCGGGCATGCCGGCCAGGTCGCGAAGCCGGGCGATTTCATAACGACGAAGCTCGGGGATATTCCGGTCGTGATCGCGCGCGACACCGACGGCGGCCTGCGCGCATTCGCCAACGTATGCCGACATCGCGGGAGCGAGGTGGTGCTGGAATGCGCTGGCAATCGCAAGACGCTGCAATGCCACTATCACGGCTGGACCTACAACCTTGACGGCACGCTGCGCAACGCGCCGCGCGCGAATGAACAGCAATCATTTGCGAAAGAAGAACTTTCGCTGATTCCTTTTGCGATCGAGACATGGGGTCCGATGATCTTCGTGAAGCCGAATCGTGAGCCCGGGTCGCTGCGCGACGTCATCGGCAATTTGCCGTCGCTTTTTGACAGCGCCCGCATCGACCTCACCCGGCTGCGGATGTACCGGCAGGACGTTTACGATATCGCGGCCAACTGGAAGATCATCATCGAAAATTTCAACGAATGCTATCACTGCCCAATCGCGCATCCGGCGTTTTCGGAGCTGATCGACACCGACAAGTACAGCGTCGACACCGAGCACGAATACTATTCGACCTACTGCGGGCCGCTGCTGCGCTCGCGCGAGCCGGGTGTGACCTACGCGACCCTATGGCCGACCGCAATGATCGCGCTTTCCTCGATGCCGATGGCGATGCAGGTGCTGTGCACGTATCCAATCGATGCGGGCCACACGCGCGAGACCATCGACTACTACTTCGCGGAAGGCACCAGCGACGATCAGATTCGCCAGTACAAGGAACTGGCCGACCTCGTGCAGCGCGAGGATGTGGTGCTGTGCGAATCGGTGCAGCGCGGGTTGGCGGCCGGCATCATCGAGAACGGCACGCTGATGCTATCGCGCGAACGCGGCATCCAGCACTTCCAGCGGTTAGTGCATCGATTCTTGAGTAGCGCTGACTAACTCGACTTCATTTGTTTCACCCGGCAATGCGACGATCTGCGTGCGGTCTTGCTGGTCTTGATCCCACTGGGGTTCACCCGGACAGTCCTCGCCCAGCCATCGTTCGTTGACGCTTTCCGCAAGCAACTCGATTCGGAGAATTCCGACGTAAACTGCGTGCCAGCCTCCTCCCTTCAGTCCCTGGCCGAAATCGCGCCCGCAAAGCATGCAGCGACGATGATAGATGGTCCTGGTCTCCTGATGTATTACGTGTGGGATTTCGCGGTCCGACCAAAGATGCGTATGCAGAGCGTTGCGATAACTCATGGTCCCCTCCCGATCCGAGACGGTCCGCAGCGTTACGGCGCGTAACCTTCGGGAAACGACCTGGCCAATCAAAAGGGGGTTGGTCGGTGGTTTGGCGAACCGCCGGTATTCGCGAAGATGCTCTCTTCGCCGAGAGAGAGTGCGAATCCAGCATGTGAGAACATATTGAAGTTACAAAGCCGTGGCCAATGCGATTGGTTCTCCGTGGGACAATTTGGTTCGAGCGGCGCAGATTGTGAGCTCGGCATGATCGAGGAACGGCCGCGCCAACGCTTTTCATTAGCACTAGCGGCGGTTGGTCATTCGCTTCGAGCGACTTCCGTCACCACCCAATCGTGGCGGCGGGCATCGAGGGAACTTGCTGGCCGCGAGGATCGCATCCGCCACGAAGCAAACCGCGACTGCGATCCAGCTCGACCGCGAGCACGTGGCCTTCGGACCACGGTGGCCGTAGCTCGATGAGATGGCCGCGCGAGGCGAGTTGCGCGCGCGTCTTTTCATCGACGCGCTCTTCGATACGCAGCACTCCGGGCCGCGTGTTGTGCGGATAGAAGGTCGAGGGGAAATGCGCGCTGGAAAACTTCGGCGCCTCGATTGCCTGCTGCAAAGCCATCCCGAAATCGACGACGTTAAGGAAAAATTGCAGCGTCCATTGATCCTGCTGATCGCCGCCCGGCGTGCCGAAGGCCAAGTACGGCTCGCCGTCACGCGTCGCGAGCGAGGGCGACAGCGTCGTGCGAGGACGCTTGCCCGGCTTGAGCGCGTTGGGATGGTGCTCGTCGAGGAAGAACGTTTGCATCCGCGAGCCGAGCGGGAAGCCGAGCGATTCCATCACCGGAGAGCTGGGAATCCATCCGCCGCTCGCGGTGATCGCGATCATGTTGCCCGTGCGATCGCAGGCGGTGACGTGAATCGTGCCGCTGCCCCACGCGCGCGCCTCAATGCTGCCGTTCTCGCGCAGCGGACGCATCGTGAGCGGATCGCCGGGCCGCTGCTCCATCGATACGCGATGCGCATCGATGAGTGAGCGGCGCACGTCGCCATACTCCTTCGATACCAGTGCGCGAATCGGCACCTCGACGAAATCCGGATCCGCGTAGTATGCCTCGCGATCAGCGAACGCGAGCTTCGCGCTCTCGATAACGGTGTGGATGTAGTCTGTGGAGTTGTGACCCATCGCGGTGAGGTCGAAGCCCTCGAGAATCTTGAGCTGTTGGAGGAACACCGGGCCCTGCGACCACGGTCCGCATTTGTGAACGGTGGCGCCGCGATAGTCCGCGCTGACGGGCGTCTCGATGCGCGTCTTGAATGCCGCGAGGTCGCTCGCCTGAAGCAACCCGCCGTTCGCATCCGACCATGCAACGATCTCCATCGCAATGTCGCCGCGATAAAAGCGATCCGAGGCCGCGCGCAGCGCCGCCTCGCGCCCACGATTTTTCGCCGAGGCTTCCGCATCGAGGAGGCGCCTGAAAAATTTCGCGAGCGCGGGATTCTTGACGATCGCGCCAACCGGCGGGACCTCGCCATCGGGCAGATAGACGCGTCCGGTGGAAGGCCATTCGTCTAAGAATCTTCTCGCGTGAGTGCGCAGCGATGCCCCTGCGCCCGCGTGCTGCGGATTCGACGCATCGACGATCTCTCCGGCGAGTCCGACGTGCATCGGGAAGCCTTCGTGCGCGAGCGCCAGTGCCGGTTCGAGCACGTCAGCGAGCGACATCGTGCCGAACTCCGATAGCGCGGTCACCATCGAATCGAATGCGGCCGGAACTCCTGCGGCGAGCAATCCCGAATGCGGCATGAGTTCGAGCCCGAGCGACCGGTAATGCGCGATGGTCGCGCGCGCCGGTGCCATCATATTGCCGTTGATGGCGACCACCCGGCGTGCATTTGCCGAGTAGATGAGCATCGGCGCCTCGCCGCCGATGGTATGCATGTGCGGGTTGACGACACCCTCCACCAACGTCGCTGCCACCGCGGCATCGATCGCGTTGCCACCGCGCGCAAAGACCCGAGCACCTGCGGAAGCCGAAAGGTAATGCTCGGTGGAGAGCATGACCTCGCGTCCCATCACCATCGGATAAATTGTCGGCATCGAATTACCGCCTGAAAAGCGCGTCATTCCATTAGGGAAAAGGATCATCGCAGATGTAGCAGAGGTGTCGCAAAATCGCATCAGAAATCGATCGGAAAGTGCTGTGGACAGTTAACAGAATAACGTTCTGTTCTCGCGCCCCTTTTTCGTATACGATAATAGAGCGTGCGGTGCGACGTTATACACAACTTTTTCAGCTTATGGAGACGAATTAAATTCATACGGGGGACGTCTCTTAAAGTAGGCGCGCCGATTGCTTCTTCTCGCAATCGAAGACGTGCGGATGAGCTGGCCAATCAGACACTGGCCAAATGGGGTTGAAAAATGATGAGCCAAAGCGAATTAGGTGAAGTGGCGGGGCGGCATTGCAGATTGCTTAGACCGGTGCGCGATCATGAGGGCCGTACCCGGTTTGGCGAACAGCCGACCATTTTACGTCAGATCCGCAATCTGGACCGTTCGATGTTTCTGGTTCAGTTCGCCGATGGCGCCACGACCTTCCTGTTTCCGGACGAAGTAGCGATCGAGTAGCACCTACCCGTCGTTCGGCCGGCCCGGGCTTTGAGGGGGAAGTCCAGGCGCGGTTATCCTCAATAAATCACCCTGCCCGAGCGCGTCGATGCGCAGGTACGCGCGCATTGCCGGTTCCTGCGCCTTCGGGAATCGGCATCCAAGGCTGATTGCATGCGGCCGCTAACTTTTACGCGATGTGCTTGTACCTGCGGGTCGCGCACCGAAGCGGTTCCACAACACGATGAGGACCGCGCCAAACACCACAATCGTGATCATTCCGAGCAGCACAATAGTAAGGTCACCCGGCGATATGGGAGCGGTTTGTCGGAATTGTGGCGCCGATGTGATCGCAGGCGCGGCGCCGAGCATGAATGCCGCCGCAATTTCCGCTGCCGCAAATTCACGCACGGAAGCCGATCCGATTATGGGACGATTCGCGAACCTGACCCCCAAGCAGCGCATACAACTCCGATAGTGTGCGCGGGCCGTCGAGACGAGCCTCGCATGCCAAATTGCGCAGCCACGCGCGCCCCTCTTCAAGGCTGAAGCGGCGAAATCCGATCTCCGACAGGCAGCGGCCATGGCGAGTGATCGCGGGATTGAGCTTGCCGAGGTCTTCATTGGTCGTGACGAGGATCAGTATCTTCGTACCCTGACCCAGAATGCCATCCGACAGATTCAGCAGGCGCGAAAGGCCTTGGCCGATCTGACGCTTCGCGTCCATCGCCATCATCTCGCCGCTATCTTCGACGATCAACAGCCTCCACTTCTCGTCGCGCTCGATGTGTTCGTCGGGGAACTGCGAGCCGTCATAGAGCATCACTTCGGTAAGATAATTTCCACGTTGGAAGAGCTCCTCGGGATCGATGACGTATTCGAAGCGGCACCAGTCGCGCCATGCCCACGCGAGCGCGCGAATCGCAAATGTCTTTCCGGTTCCCGGCTCGCCGTGCCACAGCAATAGACGGCCGTCGGTGTGTTTCGGCACGAAGCCATCCATCAACGCGGCCATCCGTGCACGGGTATCGCCGACATAGTTCGACGCAATATCGCTCCAGCGCGCGAGTTCGATCTGGCGGGTGGAGGTTTCAGCGCCATCAGAACCCATATGCCAGAACGTGATCGGCAGCGTCGTTTCATCCTTCGTCTGCTCGCGCACAAGCGTCTGATCGATCTCTGCGATGATCCTGCGCGCTTCGTCGGGATTGTTGCTTCCGACGGTCACATGAACCGTCGCCCTCGACTGGCTGATCAGCACAATCGAGTCGGCGTCGTGCGGACGCAGCAGCAAAAATCGCGAGCGATCATATTCGGCCCACAGAACCGATTTTCCGGGTACCGAGTCGGCGCGCACCAGCTCGCGCGCATCGGGAAGTTCATGCGCGATCAAGACCGTGAGGCCATTGGCCGCGACGATCGACTTGAACACGGCGCCGGGGAAGTCGTGACTTTGCGGGTCGAGTGTCCAGCGCATCGCAGCCGCCGGATATCCGAGGCTCTCGTCTAACTCTGCACTTTTTTTCAACATAGCGAATCGACCATGATGCGCCGCCGATTGGCGCGAGGCAATCGATTCGAGATATGACTCAGCACCGACACGCCCTAATTTCGCCAGCCGGCTTGGAAAGATCAGATTTGGAAGCGCACCTGATTGAAACCAGATGGGATGGGGCCAATACTGACAAAATCGATTTTTTTAGGCGGACCACAGCGGCGTCGATGGGATTCACTCAGGAAAAATCCGACGAACGGCCAACCTGCCGCGCGGACAGGATCGGCGCTGGGGTGGTGGCGCGCAAGACCGCCGCACAACGCAAAGCGGGCGGACTCTACCTAACACCGATACCAGTTGCGGATTTTATGGCCACCTATGTTAGTGCCAACCAAAGCCGCGTGCGCGTACTTGATCCGGCAGCAGGATCAGGCATTTTGTTGTGCGCGGTCGTGGAGCATCTGGCAGTCAACAACGACCGGCTTCGGGAGGTGCATCTGGTCGCGTACGAAACTGACCCGGACTTGCAGGATGCGCTGTCGGAGGTGTTCAACGATCTGAAGGCATGGGCAGCGCATCGTGGGATTGAACTTAAGGCCCAACTTGAAAAGCGAGATTTCATTCTTGCTCATGGCAATGCGCTCAGGGCCAACGCGCAGTTGTTTGATTTGCAGTCAACGGAGCCTTTCGACCTCGTAATCGCCAATCCGCCGTACTTCAAAATCTCCAAGTCCGACCGACGCGCGCAAGGCGCAAACGCGGTCGTTTTCGGCCAACCGAACATTTATGCGCTCTTTATGGCGGCGGGCGCCGCGCTACTGCGCGAGGGTGGTGAGTTTCTTTACATAACACCGCGCAGTTTTGCGTCGGGGCCGTACTTTCGTTTGTTTCGCGAGAGGTTTTTTGCTGACCTACGTCCGCTCAATGTCCACGTGTTCGGCTCACGCCGCGAAACGTTCAGTCGCGATGAGGTACTGCAGGAAAACATCATTCTCCAAGGTGTTCGCGAGTCAGCGTGGCAATCGGGCGGCCGTGGTTTCAAGCTGCAGATTTCGAGCAGCGGCGGAATTGCCGACCTCGATCGTGCGACGCATCGGACGCTGCCGCTCGAGGAGGCCTTCGACATGAGCAGCTCCGAGCGGGTGCTGCGGCTGCCAATTCTGAAGGGTGAAGACGACGCGGTGAAGCTGGTCGATTCGTGGCAGGGATCGCTTCATCAATACGGAATGAATATCTCCACCGGTCCGGTGGTTCCGTTTCGGGCGACAGAGTTCCTGGTTGACGCAGCGATTCCCGCCGAAAGCCTCGCGCCCTTGATCTGGATGAATCATGTTCATGCGATGCGCGTATCTTTTCCGAACGGGGCGCGTAAACCTCAGTACATCGAGCAGAGTGCAATGCAGAGGTCGCTGCTGTTGCCTAATCGCAACTACGTACTGCTGCGCCGATTCAGCGCGAAGGAGGAAACACGCCGATTGGTAGCCGCGCCGTGGTTCCGCCATCTCTTCTCTTGCAGATGGGTGGGAATTGAAAACCATTTGAACTATATCCATCGCCCGGGCGGAGAACTCGACGCAGACGAAACTGTGGGACTCGCGGCGCTTCTCAACAGTGAGTTGCTGGATACCTATTTCAGAGTTTCGAGCGGCAACACCCAGGTGAGTGCAACCGAGCTACGAGCAATGCCATTGCCCTCTTTGGACAAGATCAAACTTATCGGACAGAAAGTGAAAGCGACGAATGGAGATGCGAAAGCGCTAGACGCAATAGTTGACGCGATTGTTGGCGTCGCAACGTGAGGAAGTCAGTTCGGATCACAGAAGCGAGCACTATTCTCAAGGCTCTCGGACTTCCGAACGCTCAACAGAATCAGATGGCCGCGTTGACATTGTTAGCGCTTTGCGGCATCGCTGCGGGCGATCCGTGGTTGAAGGCCAAACGTGAAGCGCGCACGGTGACGAAAGGCATTATGGATTTCATGAGCGCGCGATATCGGGTCAGCTATGCGCCCAACACCCGCGAAACCGTGTGCCGCCAAGTACTGCACCAGCTCGTTCTCGCCGGGGTAGCCGACTACAACCCGTTCGATCCGGAACTACCGACCAACAGTCCGCGTGCCCATTATGCGATTTCCGAGGCAGCGCTGAAGGTGGTCAAGTCGTTCGGCACGAACGAATGGGAGACCAACGTTGCCGGGTTTCTTTCGCGCCGGACCGCATTGATGGAAATATTCGAGCGACGACGCTCGAAGCGGCTTATCCCGGTCAAGTTTCCGGAGGGAAAACTCGTCACTCTTTCGCCAGGGGCGCACAACAAGCTTCAAAAGGCGATTGTCGAACAATTCGCAACCCGATTCGCTGAACAGCCGACGCTGCTCTACCTCGACGACGCGGCGCAGAAGAACCTCTACATACACGCGGAGACCCTGAAGACGCTCCGCTTTCCGATAACGGAACATGACAAACTGCCGGACGTAGTTATCTTCGATCGCGAACGCAACTGGCTCTTTCTTGTTGAGGCGGTAACCTCACACGGGCCGATGTCGCAAAAGCGGGTTCTTGAACTCGAACGAATCCTGGTGAATTGCCCGGCTGGCCTGATCTATGTTTCGGCCTTCCCTGACATGAAGGAGTTGCGTCGTCACATAAGAGAAATCGCCTGGGACACCGAGGTTTGGATCGCTGACATGCCTGAGCACCTTATCCACTTCAACGGTGACCGGTTTCTCGGCCCGCGATCGCGATCTTCCGTATAGACTCACCGAACCTTCATCGAGGCGGCGAGGGATTCGGCGATTATCAAATCGGATTTGGTCGTTATCTTCAGGTTCAGTGCCGAGGCCTCCACGATCTCGACCGTGCCGCCTATCTGCTCGACCAGGTCGGCATCATCGGTTGCGACGATTCTCTCTCGCGTCGCGCGCTCGTGCGCGGCGACCAGCAGCCGTCGCTGAAATGCCTGCGGCGTCTGCGCTTGATAGAGTCCCGCGCGTTTCACCGTCGCATGGATGACGCCGTCGGCCACCCGCTTGAGCGTGTCGGATACCGCAATGGCGGCGATCGCGGCGCCGCGCGCGGCCGCGGCTTCAAGGCATCGGCGGAACAACGCGGCGTCGGCGAAGGGACGGGCCGCGTCGTGGATGACGATGACCTCGGCCTCGGCGCTACTTAACGCGAGCGCGATGCGCACTGAATCCTGCCGCTCGACGCCACCAGGGGTGATTTTCACGGGAACCTCGAGACCGGCGCGCGCAACTTCATCGCGCGTCTTACGTTCCATGCCGGCGGGAATCGCGATGATGACCTCCGCGATCGACGGCAACGTCGCGAGCGTCGTGAGCGAGTAGCGGAGCATAGGATGCCCATGCAGTTTGACGAACGCTTTCGGCTCGCCGGAGCCGAGGCGGATTCCACTTCCTGCGGCGACGATGATAGCGGAGGCGCGCACAATGCGTTCTCATATATCGCGAATGCAAACGGAGCGCGACGCGGTTGCCTATCCAAAAACAAAAGGGCCAGGCGTCGTGCCCGGCCCTTCATCCGAATTCGATGAGTTGCGAATGAAGTGCTTCAGTTCGCGAAGATCGTCTTCAGCTCTTCCATGATTTTTTCTTCGGGATGAGCCTTGGCGATCGAGAGTTCCTTCACCAGCAAGCTGCGCGCGGTATCGAGCATCTTGCGCTCGCCGAACGACAACTCCTTGTCGCCCTTGAGTACCAGCAAGTCGCGCAACACCTTCGCGATCTCTAGCGGCGAGCCGGTCTTGATCTTTTCGGTGTACTCGCGATAGCGCCGATTCCAGGTCTGGGTATCGACCTCGACCTTGCGCTGCCGAAGGATGCGGTAGATCTTATCGACCATATCCTTGCCGATGACGCGGCGCAGGCCAACCGAATCGACATTCTCCGTCGGAATCATGATGGTCATCTTTTCGGTCCCGAGGATCTTGAGCACGTAGAAGCGGCGCTCGGTCCCGGAAATGACCTTCACCTGGATGTCGTCGATAACCGCAACACCATGAGCGGGGTAGACGACCTTTTCGCCCTTCTTAAACTGCAAATTCATCTTGTTTAGGCATCCTGGCCCCGATCCTGGAGTTCAGATGAGTTGGTGACCCTAGCTTGGTGCCCGGGTTCATCACTGGCTGAGAGATCGAGGGACGATGGAGGTATTATGGCACAGTTTATGGAAACTGTCATCCGGTTGGCGCGGACAGTCAGGCAGCAAAAGCGACTATTAGAACGCCGTTGCGAAAAAGACTCATCGCGAAGTCGTGGGCAATTGTAGCTCCATCACGATTGCGTCTTCTCCTGGGCCGTAATAATGCTTTCTCAAACGCCGTTCTTCAAACTTCAGTTTGCGATAAAGTTGACGCGCCGCAAGGTTAGCTCTGCGCACTTCCAGCGTGACACAGCTAGCTTGTTTAGCTATTGCCTCCGCGATCGTAGTGTTCAGCAGGAAGAATCCGACACCGCGTCGACGATACTCCGGATGCACCGCGATGTTCAGGATGTGGCATTCATCGGCCACCAGCCATCGGCACAGGAATCCAACAATGCCGTCGAAACCGGCAGTCGCCTTTTCGGATGGCTTCAGGTTGGCCACCATGATTTTCGAAAACGGCAACGTCAATTCGCGCTCGAACGATTTGAGACTCCACGGCGTCGCGTAGGAGATGCGTTCGATCTCCGTGATGCGCGGCAAATCTCCCGCGCCAGCCTCGCGAATCTCCACGCTCATCCCTCAAGATAATAGCACGGCGCGCGGAGGATGCGGTCCCGGACCCGCGCGATGCCAAAAGAAAACGGCACGCAGCATCGATGCCACATGCCGTACTTCGCGATAGATGTCTTCCTTACGCTTACGCGGCGGCCTGTACCTCGCCCGTGTCATCCTTCATCACGATGATGTCGAGCAGTTTGTTCTTCAAACGATGCTTGAACGCGACCGTTGGTTTGGAGAATTCGATGCGAGTCGTGAAGTCCGCGGGACACGATGCCGACACATGGCACAACCGACGCAGCGCCTCGCCGCGCACGCTGGCGCTGATGGTCAAAACGCCATCGAGCAGCGCGATGTTGTAATCGTAGTCGGGCATCTCGTCGGGAAGATTCCACAACCGCTTGAGTGACGATGCCGGCAACTTGCGCGGCATCTCCAGGCGCACCAGATAAGCGTTGGCGTGCTCGGACACCGTGTAGACGGTGCCGTAGCGGCGATCGCGCTCGGTCTTCTCGTCGTAGAGGTCGGACATGAAGCCATCGAATGCGACTTTGCGTTCGCTGCTGCGAAGCTTGCTGCCTCCGGCGAGGGCCGCCCCGAGCGGCGCAAGCGGAAGTCCGTAGATCGCCGCGCGGTAGATGATCTCGTTGGCCGGCTTGCCGTGCAGCATTCCTTCGCGCATCCGCCAAATAGCTTCGGCGACGGCAATCAACATGCCGAGCAGAATCCATCCGTAAGTGCCCGAAGAGAATACCCCGTCGCCCATCACCACGACGCCGAATACGAGCAGGATTGCGGGATAGAGCATCGCGTTGATGAGCATGTTGAGCGCACTCGAGCGCATCCGCGAGAACGCGCCCGGATCGCCCACCGCATACTCGAGGTTGCGTTTGCTGAGGTCGGGCATCGCGCCGAGGATTGGCTCCATCGCGCGCAGGAACAGCTTGATGCCAAGCGGCGCGGCTTTCACCGTCGATAGGTCCACGGTTGCCAGTACCGTATCGAAGTCTTCGTCCAGCTCGCCCGCGAAATGCTTTTCCCCGATCGGGCCCGGCAGCGTGCCGATGTCCTTGGGAAGATTCATCATCGCGGCGGGTGCGGCGACTGTTGCACGAGGCGCCGGGGCTGCGGCAGGAGCGGCGGGAGCGGCAGCCGCCGCTTTCGCGGGAGCGGGCGCAGCCGGGGCAGCAGCAGGTTTCGCGGCGGGAGCAGCGGCGCCATTGGTGACCGGAGCCGGCGCGGCCTCGCCTCCTTCCTTATGAAAGCGCGAGGGCGCGTCATCTGGAATTGTCAGCTCCGGATGTAGCGTGCGGGCGCGCTGCAACAGCACGTCCTGGGTTTCAGGGATGTTGGGATCCGGGATGCAGCAGTCGACCGGGCATACCGCGGCACACGCCTCATGGTCATGAAATCCTACGCATTCGGTACATTTGGACGGAACGATGTAGTAGATGTCCTGTGCGATGGCGGGGCTGGACTGCCCGTTGAGGTCCCATGAGACGCCGCCCGCGTAAATAGCGGTGTTGGGACATTCGGGTTCGCACGCCCCGCAGTTGATGCAATCGCTCGTAATGACTGTCGCCATCGATAGTTCCCGACCTCAAAAAGAGTTTCGCAGCTAGGCAAAGATATGTCGCGGGCTGGTTGTCCTATGACCATAACTGGCGGGGGTTTTTCCTGTCAACGCCGTCCCCAGCCTGTCTATCCCAAATCCGCGCACAGGTTCAGTTTGACGCGAGGTAGTGGTCGAGGAGTTC
>DATGKG010000119.1:0-2364 GCA_035294805.1 Binataceae bacterium (SeqCode)
GGCGCAGAACTCCAACTCGCTGCGCGCGAATTCGATTCCGCGCCGCAGCGTGATGTAAACGAACATCTGGTTGACGTTCGCATAGGGTCCGCCGTGCTCGACGATCATGCGATCATAGCCGCGCAACTGCTCGAGGTATGCCGCCATCGCCTCGCGCATTTCGGCGAACTTCGCACGCGCGCCGTCGGCGCTGAGATGTCCGAAGAAGCGGCTCTTGAGCAGCGGAGGATTCTTCATCTTGAGCGGCTCGTACGGGCTTGCGAGCCATTCGAGCAGCACGCGCCGTCCTTCGTCGGTGATCGAATAGACGCGCTTGTTGGGCCGGCCGCGCTGGATGACCTCGCGACCGGCAATCCATCCATCGCGCTCCATGCGATCCAGGGTCGGATAAATCTGCCCCGGATGCGCATGCCAGTAGTGCACCATCGAGATGCGAAACGCCTGGACGAGATCGTATCCCGAGCGCGGATGCTCCTCGGCGATGAGACCTAGCAGCGCAAGTTCGAGGGAGGCCTTGATGCGCTTGGGAGCTGTCTCAGATTTTGGATTCGCCGCGCCCCTACTTATTGTAACTTTCTTCTTCATTCCGTCCCCCCTTCCACTTTAGGGGAAGGGGATAGGGGTTAGGTCGCGGGCACCCAATTCCCGTGAAATCCAAACGGCACGCGATGCGATAGCTTCACTCGCGCCATCGGCTGCGAGGTGAAATTGGCCGCATCCTGGATCACCAACTCGCTGCGATTCGTGTTGCCGTCGTACCAGACCGACAATATCCATCCGTCCTGCTCGTCCGATTTTCCGGCGCGTGGAACGAAGACCGGCTCGCCGGGATTGGTGTTAGGCCCGAGCGAGAATGTCTCGGCGCTATTCTTCTGATAGTCGCGTTTGGTGAGACTCGAGAATCCGAATCCCGATTGCGAGCGCCCGGCCGCGAAGTACCCATAGCGATGCTTGAAGCCGGCGCGGCGATCGTCGATGCGCGGGAACTCGTTCACTTCCTCATCGATTTGCGATTGCTTCACCGATCCTTCTTTCATGTCGAGCGCGAAGCGATATGGATGAGGCTGGCCGCTCGGACCCGCGCCGGTCATATCGAGACTCGCCATCCGGCAGAAATCGACGACGACCGAATTGCCTTCCTCGTATGCGTTGAGGAAGTGGAAAACATAGAACGCCTCGGTCGCGAACCACTTCATTTCGAAGTTCTTGCGATTCATCACACCGATGCGCGTGCCGTGCTGCGGCTCCCATTGCAGGGGAGGCTTGCCCTGCGCGACGTTCTCGAGCCGGAACACCGACGGGCACACGAAAAAGATCGCGTAATTCTCGGTGGTCACGAAGTCATGCATCATCACCGGAAGTCCGGTGTCGATCGGATGACTCTCAACGAGGTTGCCCTTCGTATCGGCGCGATGCCACGTGACATACGGCGGGAAGGGTCGATAGCCGAAGAACAGCAGCTCGCCGGTTTTCGGATCGAACTTCGGATGCGCCGTCATCGGGCCATTGAGGCGATCGCAAAAATTGAAGAGTCCGACTGTTTCCAGGGTTCCCGGTTTGAGTTCGTGCGGCGCCGCCGCCTCATACAGCGCGAACAACCGATTCGCATAGCCAATGATGTTGGTGTTCGCGGCATTCTTGAATGGACCTTCGGGGCCGACCTCTTTCGGGATTTCGGCCAGGCCGCCGAACAGCGCCTTGCCCGCGCGCATCTCGGCCGCGAGGCCCGCAGTCTTCACGTAGCGATTGCGATATGAGGCCTTCCCGTCGCGCAGCGTGAAACCGTGCACCATCCCGTCGCCATCGAACCAGTGATAGCGGCCGCGCGGCGGATAATGCGGATTGGGCCCGATGCGATAAAGCGCGCCGTCTAGCTCGCGCGGAATTTGGCCTTCGACGAGCAGGTCGAACTCATCACCCTCCTCGCGATAGGGGGCATAGTTGCCGGACAGAAAGGGATTGCTGGAATCATACAACATGAGGTTCTCCTCGCGCGCTGTTCTTACTGAAGGACTGGACTATTACAATATTGAACTATAGAGTCAAGCGCCATCAGATAGTTTGATCGGATGAAGTCGTCACCATACGCTCATGATGATGCTGCTCTACCTCGCCATGTTCGGGATCGGTCTGTTCGCGTGGACCTTCCTCGAATATGGAATTCACGGATTCCTGAGCCACATCTTCACCACCTTCGCGACGCCGCTGCACGACGAGCATCATCGCGACCCGCACGCGGTCTTCACGGTCGGCGCATGGCTCCCAACCGCGCTCATCTCGATCCTCGTATTCGGCATTTTCGGGATGACGCTGGTGACGACGATTTGGCTGGGCATCATCGCGGGCTTCCTGAGCTATGAGTTC
>DATGKG010000120.1:0-3854 GCA_035294805.1 Binataceae bacterium (SeqCode)
GAGGGTGAAGGATTGAAGAGGGTGAGGGTTAGGATTCGGGCAAGAATCAAAAAAGATCGGGTAAGGGTTGAAGAGAGTGAGGTTTCGGAGTCCGCGCCCTAATGCTCGTGATCGTCGTGATCGGATGCGCTGATCTCGCGCATCTTCGATTCCAGCGCTGATGCGTCGACGATGTTTTTCTCTCGAAGAAGATTCTCCAACGCGCGCAGGAAGTAGACATAATAGCCGTCGCCGTCCTCGACCCATCCGTGCGCACGAACTTTGTCCGCCTTGCCGATCTCCGCGATCAGATGCGCGCGGAACTCATCCCATGTACAGATGCCGGATTCGCTCAGCCGGACCGCCATCGCAAAAGCGCGTGCTTCCCACGGCGCGCTGAATATCAGCTCGTTTTCCAGCGGTGTGCCGTTCAGCAATTCCGCCGGGCTGAGCTTCATGATGTTTTCACCACGCCGACGCCGATCATCGAATCGCGCGTTACGAGTTCCGCGAGTTGCTCCTCGCTCATCCGCTCGGTTCCCTTCGGACGCTGTGGGATAACGATGTAGCGCTGCTCGGCGCTGCTATCCCATACGCGAACTTCGACGCTGGAGGGAACTTCGACGCCGAACTCCTTCAGCACCCCGCGCGGATCGCGCACCGCGCGCGAGCGATACGCGAAGCTCTTGTACCAAACCGGCGGCAGCCCCAGCACCGGCCACGGATAGCACGAGCACAATGTACATACGACGAGATTGTGGACCTTCGGCGTGTTCTCGACCGCGACCAGATGCCCGCCTTCGGGTCCGCCGAAGCCAAGCTCCTTGACGGCCGCGGTGGCATTCTCGAGCAGACGTTTTCGGAACTCGGGATCGGTCCACGCCTTCGCGACGACGCGCGCGCCGTTGCGCGGTCCGACCTTGGTCTCGAAGGTATCGACGATGGTATCGAGGGCAGCGGAATCGACCAAGCCCTTTTCTTCGAGCAGAGTTTCCAACGCCTTGACCCGCAATGCCGCGCCGGTCGGCACCGTCACGTGACTTCCGCTCATCGCTTCCTTCCTCGCGCGGCTCGTGCGCCGGCGCGCGGTTTCTTCATCGCCGGCTTCGCGCTTTTCAGGTCCGGCTCGAGATAATCCTCCCACAGATCGATGCGCAAGGTGTCGCTGCGCGGCGCGTCCTTGCCCCACAACTCACGCGCGGCGAAGCTGACGGAGTAGACATGCTGCGCGCGGTCGCCGCCGTGATGCGCGTTGCTGTCGGCGAAAACATACGTTCCCCAGTCGCTTTCGATGACGCCTCGCTTCCCGCGCACGTAGCGCGGCAGGCGCGTATGTCCGGTGACATTGAGATTGCGTGCGACGACGCGATCACCAATCCGAAAGCGTGCGCGCCGGCGCCGGACCTTCGGCGAGTCTCCAGCGAAATCACCCGCTGGTTGAATCGGAGCGACCGGACCGGCGCCGCGAGAAGCCAGCTCATCGCGACTAAGGTTGTTCCTCTCCACGAGTAGTGTCATCGCCCCGTTGAGCCAGCGCTCGTAGTAACTCGAGTCGAGATAGACTGGCGCCGGAATGCGCTCGATCGCATGGCGAAACTCGTCGGCGTTGCGCACGAGGCTCATCGCGATCGCGTACATCCGCCCTTCCCAGGTGGCATGAAAAACCGGTTCGTCTTTTTCGATCGGAATCGGGCCGAAACCGTCCATGCCGCCCATGTCATGTATGCCGTTCATGCGATGCCTCGCGGATTATGGTCGTCCTACATTCAGTCGGCAAGTGCGTCAAGCTTGAACGCGCGTCGCGGTCTGATAGAAATGCCTCGCGATATGACCGCCATCACTGACACCGGCTGCGCGCGATGGCCTCGCGATCTGAAAGTCTTCGCAATTCTCACCGCGCTGTGGGCGAGCGCACTGACCGCGCGAATGTTGATCCGCGATCTGATGCCCTATGCGACCGCTCAACTCGACGCAGTCATTTTCGGGATGCGCTTCGTTGGGCATCCCGCACGCCTGGTGTTGGCCGTGCAAGCGATGATCGGTTTCACCATCGCGATTGGAATTGCCGCCGAGCGCCGGTGGGGAATCTTGATCGCGCTCGCCTTTATGCTCGAAGTGATCGCAAGCGATCTCATCTTCATGGTGGCGCATATGGACGATATCGCACAGTGGCGCGACGTGCGCATCTCGGGTCTGCTGGGCGTTTTCGCCGTGTTGGTCCTGCTTTATCTATGGATACGGGCGCGCGATCTGGTTTGGCGCGAGGCATAGCTACCCGCGACATTCGGGTGCATCGGAGTTAGTATCGGCATATGGACGAACAAACTTCCTCGAAGCTGAAGAAGCTCGACGACGCGATCGCGCGCTACGTGCGGCCCGACACTTTCCCGCTCGCGGTGCGGATGCTTCGCCATGGCGAGGCAATTCCCGAGGGCGTCAAGGTGCCGAGCCGCAACTTTCATGAGAACTGGATCGTGTGCCAATCGATCGGCGTCGCGCGCCGCTACGGATGGGCGATCGCGGTCGGCAAAGACGACGTGATCTGCCCGCTCTCGGCCATCGCATTCGGCTTCCGCAAACCCAACGACGCCTACCTCAAGGGCTTCGCCGCGGTCGGCATGTACTGCGAGGACGAATCGGCGGCGAGCAAGCTCGAAGCGGAAACGTGGAAGTTCGCGCCCGGCACTTACGATTACGTATGCGTCGCGCCCATCGCGCGCGCGACCTTCGAGCCCGACGTTATCGCGGTCTATGGCAACAGCGCGCAGGTGATGCGGCTGGTCAACGCGGCCCTGTACAAGCGCGGCGGCCGCATCGAGAGCACCACCGGCGGGCGTCTGGATTGCGCGGAAATCGTCATCCAGACCTTCACGACCGGCGAGCCGAAGGTCGTGTTGCCATGCAATGGCGATCGCGTCTTCGGGATGGCGCAGGATACCGAGATGGTGTTCACGATGCCGTGGAATCGCGCCGACGAAGTGCTCGACGGCCTGGAGGGAACGCAGAAGGGGGGAGTGCGCTATCCGATTCCGGTCGCGATGCGCGGAACCGTCACGCTCCCGAAGCATTACCAAGACCTCCTGGCGATGTTGGAGAAGGACGAGCAGCCGGGCTGAAGCGGCGAGGAACATCTCGTTGTGGGGAGGCAGAAAATCGACAGTTTGCGCCGAACCTTCGCCCAACGGATCCTTCGCTATATACATAACGGCCCGAAAGGAATAGAGTCGAAGAAACCGCTAGAAGTCGTCCCTTCATTTAAACGCGGACGTTTTGCCTCGTTTCTCTGTTCGCGAGCTTCCGGCCACAACATCAGGAGGGCTTTCATGCCCCGTAATCTATATGTCGGTAATCTGGCCTACGCCGTGACCGACCAACATCTCAACGAGCTTTTCTCCGGAGTTGGAGCTGTTTCCAGCGCCACTGTCATCAGCGACAAGTTTTCCGGGCAATCGAAGGGCTTCGGCTTCGTCGAAATGGCCGACGACAAGCTCGCCGCGCAGGCGATCTCCACCCTCGACGGCACCGAATTTATGGGCCGGAACCTGAAGGTGAATGAGGCGAAGCCGCGTGAAACGCGAAGTGGCGGCGGCGGAAACGGCCGCGATCGCTGGTAGATTGGACCCGGGCGGGCGCAAGCCCGCCCCCCTAAATAAATCAAGCATTGGTATGCGTCGAGGCGGGAACTCGTAGATGGCCAGAGTATATTTCGATGGTGTTGCTGCTTCGGTTACCCGCGATGACTTGCGCAATTTCTTTAAGCGCGCCGGTGAAGTGCGCGCGGTCTTTCTCGTGACGGATAAGGCGTCGGGCCGCTCCAGAGGCTTCGGCTGCGTCGAAATGGCGACCGCGGACGAAGCTGAGATCGCGACCACGGA
>DATGKG010000121.1:0-2237 GCA_035294805.1 Binataceae bacterium (SeqCode)
AGATGCTTCACCTGGTCATCGAAAATCTGCCATGCGAACTGTCCCGGCTGTTCGAGGATCACGCGTCCATATTTTGCATAGGTGTAATTGCGAAAGTCCGCGCCTTCATCGACAAAGCGTCGTCCCTTGGCGTTGATCATGATGCCGAATGGGTAGCTGTGTTTTTGAAAACCATCGCCGACGGCGAGGTCGCCGAACTCCGGCGCGTTGCGATCCCATCCGACCGCGTGACATCCAGACCAGTTTCCATACGCAATCGCGCCGGCTTCCAGAGCCATCCGGATGCCATCGCCGGTGTTGAAGCGCGTGCCCCGCACCTTCGCGAGGTCCCAGTTCGGGCCGAGATAGCGCGTTCGCCATTCCGCATTCGCTTCGAAGCCGCCACTCGCGAGGACCACCGACTTCGCGCGAATCTCGCTGGTGCGTCCCTCGATGCGAACCTTCGCGCCATGCACGCCGCCGTCATCGCTGATGAGTGCAAGCGCGCGCGCGTTGTAGATGATCTTCACGCCCTCGCGCTGAGCGATCGTGTGCAGCGCCTCGATGAGGCCGGGGCCGCCGCCCCACGCCTCGATCGTCAACCCGCCCCAGAATTTGAATTTGCCTTCGACCTTGAATGCCTGCCGCCCGTAGATCGGCGCGAAGCGAATCCCCTTCGCGCGCATCCACTTGAGTGTCGCGTGACTGCGACGCACCAGCAGCTCGACCATGTCGGGATCCGTGCGGTACTGCGTGACGCGGCCCATATCCTCGAAGAATTGATCTTCGCTGTAGGTGCCGAAATCGGTGTTGCCTTTTTCTTCGTCGGAAAGATCGGGCAGCAGTTCGAGCAGATCGGCGAGCGTGTTATATGCGACGCGAATCGCGCCCGCGGTGAACGTCGAGTTGCCGCCCCGCTCGGCTACCGGCGCGCGCTCCAGCACGATGACACTCGCGCCATTTTCGCGCGCGGCGAGCGCTGCGCACATCGCGGCATTGCCGGCGCCGACGATCAGGACATCGCATTCCATCAGCAAAGCATCTACCAGAATCCGGCTGCTGGCAAAGGTTTCGACGATTCGACTATGTTGCGATCGAGGGCCGTCTTATGAGCGATAAATTCGAGGCGACGCGCGCTTTGATTCGCGCAGTTCGTGGCATCCGATGGGAAGAGACCCCCGCCGACGCGCGCGAGGTCGCGCGCCACTGCCTGCTCGATTTCTTCGGCGTCGCGCTCGCCGGCTCGCGCGAGCCGCTGACAAAAATTCTCGTCAAGGAAATCGTCAGCGCCGAGCGATCGGATGAAGCAAGCCTCATCGGACGCACCGAGCGCGCGACGCGGATGACCGCGGCGCTCGTCAATGGCGCAGCAGGCCACGCGCTCGACTTCGACGACACACACATGGCGATGGGTGGGCATCCGTCAGTGCCGATCATTCCCGCGATCCTCGCGCTCGCCGAAACTACCGGCGCGAGCGGGCGCGACGTTCTCGAAGCGATCGTGGTTGGCGTCGAGACCGAATGCCGGCTCGGCGCGCTGATCGGCGCGCAACACTATGTAGTCGGATTTCATTCGACCGGCACGCTCGGAACCTTCGGCGCTGCGGCCGCATGCGCGCACATGCTCAACCTCGATGAGGACGGTTGGCTGCGCGCGCTGGGCCTGGCCGGAACACAGGCGGCCGGCCTCAAGTCGGGGTTCGGCACGATGGCGAAACCGCTGCACGCGGGACGCGCCGCATCGAACGGGCTTTTCAGCGCGCTCGCCGCGCGCGGTGGATACACATCGAATGATGCAATCCTCGAAACTGAGGCGGGATTCTTCGCGACGCACGCGGGCGTGACGCCGAGCGCTGAAGTGCTGGACAACTTCGCCGGAAAATTCCTGATTCGCGACAACCTGTTCAAGTATCACGCCTCATGTTACCTGACGCATGCGCCGATCAACGCCGCGCAGCTCATCCGCAGCGAGCATCGCGTCGATGCGGATGCGATCGATGCCGTCGAGGTGCGCGTGCATCCGTCGTTGTTCAGTATCTGCAACATCCAGGAGCCGCACACCGGCCTCGAAGGAAAGTTCAGCCTGCGCGCGACGACTGCGATGGCGCTGCTCGGCGAGGATACCAGCGACCTCGCGACCTTCAGCGATGCGAAGGTTACTGCGCGCGCGATCGTTTCGCTTCGCGATCGAGTCAACGTTGTCGCCGCCGGCAAGACGCGCCAAACGCAGGCGGCGGTGCTGGTGAAATCGAACGGCA
>DATGKG010000122.1:0-8460 GCA_035294805.1 Binataceae bacterium (SeqCode)
AACGAGGGCATCGACGGCGCGCAGGCCTGCGAGTGGATTGCTCAGCAGAGTTGGTGCGACGGCAACGTCGGCATGTGGGGCCTCTCGTACGGCGGCATCAGCTCGCTCAAGGTCGCTGCGGAACATCCGCCCCATCTGAAGGCGATCATTCCGATGCAGGGTTCGACGAACATCTATGCCGATTACATCGCGCCGGGCGGATGCCGCAGCGCGCTCGGTTCATATGGCGCGTGGGGCTCCTTCATGCTCGCGATGAATCTGATGCCGCCGACCAATACCGACGCCGACGGGCGTTGGTATCGCGTCTGGATGAATCGACTCGAGCGCGGCGCGCCCTACGTACTGCCGTGGTTCGATCATCCCGACTTCGACGAGTACTGGAGCGCGAAGGCGGTCGACCCGGCGACTATCACGACTCCTACTTTCATTATCGGCGGGTGGCGCGACATTTTTCCCGAAGGCATGCCCGCGCTGTATCCGCAGCTCAAAGGACCGAAGAAGTTGCTGATGGGTCCGTGGATGCACGGGCTGCCCGATGGCTCGCCCTACGACGCGATCGAATTCCTGCCCGAGATGAAGCGATGGTTCGATCGCTACGTGCGCGGCGAAAAAAACGGCATCGATCAGGAATCGCCGGTCACGATTCATGTGCAGAATTCGCGCAACGAAAACGCATGGCGCCACGAGCGCGAATGGCCAATCGCGCGCGCGAAGACGCGTACGCTTTTCCTCGCTGCGAATGGCCTCCTCCGGCCGAGCGCGGATCGCGAGGAGCAGGGCGAGAACTATCGCGCCGATCCCACAGTTGGCACCGCCGCCGGATTGTGGGATCCGATGGCGCTCGGAGTCGGGCTGCCGCAGGACCAGACCGAAGACGATCTCAAGTCGCTCGCGTTCACCAGCGAGCCGCTATCCGAGGACCTCGAAATCAGCGGCGCGCCCGAGGCCGTAATTCATGCTGCGATAACGCACGGTGATGACGCCAACCTGGTCGCTAAGCTATGCGACGTCGATCCGGACGGCGGTTCGGCGCTCATCACGACCGGATGGCTGAAGGCGAGTCATCGCAACACGCACGCGCGCCGCGAGAAGCTGCGCATCGGCGAGGCCTACGAGTTTCGGATTCCGCTCTGGAGCACGGCGTATCGCGTACCGAAGGGACATCAGATTCGGTTGAGCGTTTCCTGTTCCGATTTCCCGCATCTGTGGCCGGATGCTCGCAAGCCCGAGATCCGGGTTTTTTTCGGCGGCAAGCGTGCTTCGAGCATCGCACTTCCTGCGGTGCCCGCATCGGGCGAGCATCTTCGCGGAATGGAGGTTCGTCCGCCGGCCGTACGGCCGCCCGCGTCTGCGATGCGTCCGATCTGGAAGATCGAGCACGATCTCGCCGCCAATGCGGTCAGCGTCACGACCGGCGAGAGTAACACCATCGCGCTTCCGCAGGGCGGCAGCATGAGCATCGATCACGTCGCGGTGGCGAAGGTGAGCGCGGCGCGTCCCGATGCGGCCTCGGTTCACGGCGACACCACGATGAAGATCGATTTGGACAACGTCGGCACTATCAAGGTGCACACGCAAAGCTGGGTGACGCAGACGGGGATGTCGCTGAATGCCATCGTTACGATGGACGACAAAATGATTTTCGAGAAGCGGTGGATCAAATAGCTATGGCGACCGTGCGATTGAATCCGCCGTTTCGCGCGGAACACATCGGCAGCCTGCTGCGTCCGCGCGAGTTGAAGGAGGCGTTCAGCAAGCGAAGCGAAATCGGCGAGGCGAAGTATCGCGAGGCCCTCGAGCGATGCATCCTCGAAGCGATCCGGATGCAGGAAGACGCCGGCCTGCAGAGCATCACCGATGGCGAGTTTCGCCGCGTCGCGTGGTCGATGGGCTTCGTCTCCGCGCTGGAAGGATTCGAATACAAGCAGTCGCTATTCGAATTTCATGATGCGGCGGGCAGTTCGCAGCGATGGGACACCTGCCGCGCGATCGCGAAGATGCACCGCCCGCGCGGCATCACGACCGAGGAATTCGAGTTCGTGCGGCGTCACACGATTCGCACGCCCAAAGTGACGATGCCGTCGCCGAGCTTCCTCCATTTTTTCCGGCTAAGCGATTGCGCCGACAAGTCCGCCTATCCGGACCTCGCGCAATTCTGGTCCGATCTTGTCGGCATCTATCAGGAGGAGCTCGCCGACCTCGCGCGGCGAGGCGCGACTTATGTGCAACTCGACGAGGTTCCGATCGCGATGCTATGCGACGACATGGTACGCGGGAAAGTTCGCGCGCACGGCGAGGATCCCGACGCGTTGGTGCGCGCCTACATCGATGCGGTCAATCAAATTGTCGCGAAGCGTCCGGTAGGCATGACAATCGGAATGCATCTGTGCCGCGGCAACCTGCGCGGACGGTGGATGGCCTCGGGGAGTTATGAGGCCATCGCGGAGCGGCTCTTCAACGATGCGCGCGTGGACGGATTTTTCCTCGAATACGATTCGCCCCGCGCGGGCGACTTCTCGCCGCTGCGTTTCATGCCGAAGGACAAGTTCATCCGGCTCGGTCTGGTCAGCAGCAAGAACGCGGCGCTGGAAGATGAAAGCGATTTGCGGCGGCGCATCGATGAAGCGTCGCGCTACGCGCCCATCGAGAACATGGGCCTCTCGCCGCAGTGCGGCTTCGCGAGCACGGTGGGCGGCAATCCGTTGTCCGCTGACGACGAGCGAGCGAAGTTGCGTCTGGTCGTGCAAACCGCGCATCGCGTATGGGGATGATTGCGCTGATGTGCGCGCCAGTCCTTGAATTCTGAGCAAGCGAAGCGCCCTCTCTTTTCGTCATTCCGGCCTAAAGCGCGGCGCCTTTTTTTGTCATCCTGAAGTAAGCGCGAAGCGCGCGGCTGAAGGATCTCGGATGTGCCTGAATACCGCCTCGTCACTTTCAGCATCCGAATGGGCGATTACCACGCCCTAGCGCAGATGTTGAAGTGACGCTCGATCTTTAGGCGCTGCCGAGATCCTTTAGGTTCGCCTGCGGCTCGCTTAAGGATGACAGGAGCCGGCGGCGCTACGCCTTCAGAAACTCCGCGGCCTGTTGGCGCATCCGCTTTTCGGTTTCCTCATCGCCTAAACCGGCGTGGCGAAGGTCGGGACGCACCACTTCAATGGGGTCGCGAAGATCATCGACATAGCCGAGCGCATAGGCGCCGCGCGCATAGCCCATCAGGCGCAGCAACTCGACCGGCAATGTTTTCGCGATTTCCAGCGGCACCGAGAGATACTGATTCTCTTCCTGCCGGAGCCACGAGACATTGTAGGTGATGTTGATGCCGACGCGCGTCGCATCGGAGCGGTTCGCGCCGCCGCCGTGATAGACCGCGCCGGTATAGAGGAGCACAGAGCCTTTGCTCATCTCGGCCGGGACACTGTCCTGCTCGCGAAACTGCAGCTTGTCGTCGAAGTGATTGCTTCCGGGAACGACGCGGGTCGCGCCGTTGCGTTCGGTGAAGTCAGTCATCGCCCATAGCGTGTTGCACTGGACCTCGTAGCCCTTCGGGAACGGAAAAAAGTCGAAGGCCCACTGGTCGCGATGAATCGGCTGCGCGGGCTGGCCGGGATCGATCGCGATGACCTGGGTCAGATGAAGCTGAAAACTCATCGCATGCGAGAGGACCTTTTTGGTGGTCGCGAGGACGAGCGGATTCATCACCAAGTCGCGGCATCCTTGCGAGCGTCCGACCAAACCACCGGTGCGCTTGGTGCGCCGGCCGGAGAAATCGTCTGGGCCGAATCGAGTCGCATCGATCCACGGACGCAACTCCTCGGCGACCTTGTCCACCGCGTCCACGCTGATGAGATTGTCGACGATGACCGCGCCATCCTGAGCGAGCGCGGCAGCTACTTCATCCGCTGATGATGTCGAGGCGAGATGCTTAAGGCTCATGCGATTCCTCCGCTGCCTCACTGTAATCAGGCGATCGCGATCGAGCAAAGCCGGCGCTTCGCGAATCGGGACAATCCAACTTTATCCTGTATCAGGACGCGACTGCGATGTTCCATTTGGCTCGATTTGCGATTGGCGACAATCTGAAACGCTCGTTCGCTTCTGGCTGTAGCATTTTGTGACTGTAGCAATCTCGTCCGTGCAGCACGCGCTTGAAGCGACAAAGCGTAGCGGACGGCTACGCAGGAAGTTCCCGATCAGGACGCACATCCCAAAAGCGAAACCGATAGCGTAGCGAAGCAGGAAAGCGCATCTCCCGGCAACGAAGCGCTCTCCATCAAAACGGTCGGCCCGAACCTTGATATGTAAAGGCCGTAGACCGACCGCGATCATCACAATCTTCGTCGGTAAAAACACGCGGCCCCGCGCATTTAGCGCGACACAGGGGGGCCCGTGTCTACTCGTTCACTTTCTCATCCCGGCAAGCTGCTCGCGATCGTCATCGGATTCTTCGCGATCGGATTTCTCGGACTCAGTTATTTCCTGGGAATCAGCTACTGCGATGATCGCACGGCGCTGATCGGTAACCATCCGATAGCCGCGGAGAGCACGAGCGCGGTAGCTACCCCTAATCCCGATACTCAACTCGATATGCAGGTTCGATTCTCGTTGCGGCACAAGGCCGCGCTCGAGCGGTTGCTGGCAGAACAGCAAAATCCGGCATCGGCGAGATATCACAAGTGGCTCAAGACGGGAGAGTTCTCTAATCGCTTTGGACCCACGAAGCCGGAAGTCAAAGCCGTGACCATATGGCTGACGAGCGAAGGTTTCAGCGTCACTGAGGTTGCGGCCGGCTATGTCGAATTCTCCGGCAACATCGATCAGGCGCAGCGTACCTTCGCGGTGAAAATCGCGCGATTCGGGCGCGGCAATGCCTTCGGAAACACTACCGATCCATTGATCCCGACTCGATTCGCGAGCGTGATCGGCGCGATCTCAGGCATGGACAACATGGTCCATGCGATGCCGGTCAGCCAGTCCACCAACTCCGCGATCGCGCCCTACGCGATTGTAAATGGCAGCCAGGCCTTCGGGCCGAATGACTTCCAGACCTTCTACGATGAGAGCACGGGGCCGGGCAAAGACGGCGCCGGCGATTGCATCGCGGTGGTCGGCGTTTCCGATTTCCTCGACTCGACGATGAGCGCATTTACCAGCCACTTTAATCTCCCGACAATCAGCTATACGCGCGAGGTCCACGGCACTAACCCGGGAATCAATGGCGCAGAGGTCGAAGCCGAACTCGATCTGCAGTGGGCGCATGTCGCCGCACCCGGAGCATCGATCGTGTATCACCTCGGCGGATATCTGGTGGATGACATCACCGGCGCGGTGAACGACAATCAGTGCGGCGCCATCAGTATCAGCTACGGATTTTGTGGACCGACGGCGGCGTTTATTAACGGCGTCATCGATCCGTTGTTTCAACAAGCTGCCGCGCAAGGCCAGAGCGTTTTCGTGTCGTCGGGTGATCAAGGCGCGGCCGGACTTGGCTACGATGCGGTCACGAATGCATGCATGGCCAACAGCACTCCGTCGGTCAACGAAATGTCCGCCGATTCGAATGTCACGTCGGTGGGCGGTACGCAATTCACGCCGAGGTTCGCCAGTGGCAACGATCAGGGGTACGTGATCGAGAGCGCATGGAATGACACGAGTGGCGCGAGCGGCGGCGGCGCGAGCCAGGTCTTTTCGAAACCGGAATACCAAACCGGCGCCGGGGTTCCCAACGATGGTATGCGCGACGTTCCGGATGTTTCGATGATGGCGAGTCCCATCTCGCCGGGCGCGCTCTTCGGTAACGACGTGGGCGGCACGGCACAGGTCGAATGCTGTATCGGCGGCACGAGTTTGGCGGCGCCGCTATGGGCAGGGTTCTCGCGCGTCATCGCGCAGCAGGGCGGAAACACGCGGCTGGGAAACCTCAACCCGAGCATCTATCAGCTCGCCAACCAGGAATTCGCGACGGCCGGCTTTCATGATGTGACGATCGGCAATAACGGCTACAACGGCCTGCCCGGTTTTACCGCGCAACCGGCATACGATCAGGCGACCGGATGGGGCACTGTCGATTTCAACGTCTTTGCGGGTGCGATGACGAATCTCCTCAATCCTGGCGCGGCTAGTCCGACTCCGGCGGCGACCGCAATTGCGACGCCAACGGGGACACCTTCGTCCGCGCCGACTCCTGCCGGCGGCATCCTGAGCGCGCCGGCGGCGCTAACCTTTCCTGCAACCGCGACCGGCCGCCCCGGCACGATGAAAGCCCTCGCGATACGCAACCTCAGCCGGACTTCTCCGTTATCGGTGCAGGTGAGCGCGCTGGCCGCGCCGTTCGCGGTATCAGGCGCGGGAAATTATTCGATCGCGCCGAAATCCAGCATCTCAATCGGGATTTTCTTCAGCCCCACGACTAGCGGGAAGGTAACGCAGTCGCTCCAGATTGTAAGCGGCGACCCGAAACATCCGAATTCGACGGTGCGGGTGACCGCATCGGTTCGAGGCGGCAAGCTTTCGATGCCGGCCGCGGTTTCCATGAGGGCATCGATGACCGCGGTCGCGACCCGGACGGTGATGCTGCACAATTCCGGCGCCGGATTGCTCGCGGGCACCGCGCAATCATTCGGCCCGAATGCTCCTTTCACTCTGCTCGGCGGACCGGTCTCGTTCTGGCTCGCATCGGGCCAGTCGCAACCGGTGACGATTCAGTTCAAACCGGAAAGCGCCGGCACCGTACACGATAGTCTGGAAGTTGCGATGACCGAACCGGCGGGTAACGCGTCGGTAAATGTATCGGGTTCTGTGAACTAGCCGGCCGGGTTGCGGGCGAGCCGCCGACGTAGCATCGTCGCGACGTTGAAATGGATCGGGCGGAGATTTTCCGAGGAAAATCCTCATCTTTTCGATGGTTTCCTAATTGCTTGATGGCGCCTCAGTATGCGCCTATCGTGGCAGTCGTCCGTCCGCGCACTGGTCCGCAGCGCGAGAATTATCGCTCTCGCCATGACGCTCTGCGTCTTCGGCTTGCCGATGATGGAGGACCAGCTCAGTCCGAGCTACGCGGAAGACGGGGTGAGGCTCGCCGGAAACCATCCGGTCGCGGCGGAGACTTTCACGCCGCTGGGCGATGCGGCACCGGATGCCTCGCTCCAGATGCAGATTCGTTTCGCCGTCCACAATCGGAAAGCGCTCGATCAACTTCTGGCCGACCAGCAGAATCGTGCGTCGGCGCGATATCATAAATGGCTGAAAACCGGAGAGTTCCAACGCCGTTTCGGCCCAAGCGGCGCGGAAGTCAAAGCGCTCGAGAGCTGGCTCATCGGCGAAGGATTCACCATCGCGAGTCGCGGGGCCGGTTTTCTGGAATTTTCGGGAACCGTCGCCCAGACCGAGCACACCTTCGAGGTCAGAATCGCGCGCTTCGGCGACGGCAGTACCTTCTCGAACACCACCGACCCTGTCATCCCGGCGCGATTCGCCAATCTAGTCGGAGCGATTCTCGGCATGGACAATATGGTCCGTGCGGTGCCGGCTACGCATCAGCCGCCGCCATTTTGGAAGAGTACTGAGCACGCGTCGCCGGCGCGTCAGCCGTCGATCGAACTCGCGCAGGCCGAGCGCGAAGGTTCGCCGATTGGCGACGTCATCGTCGGCGGCATCGAGGCTTTCGGTCCCAGCGATGTGCGCACCTTCTATGACGAGACGGTCGGCACCGGAAGCGACGGCACCGGTGACTGTATAGCGATTGTCGGCATCTCGGATGTTGTCGATTCCACGATGAGCGCGTTCACTAATCAATTCGGCTTGCCCGCCATCAACTACACGCGCGAGCCTCACGGCGGTAATCCCGGCATCGTAAGCGCCGGCGAGGCCGAAGCTGAACTCGATCTGCAATGGTCACACGCGGCCGCACCCGGCGCTTCGATCATCTTCCATCTCGGCAGCAATCTCGTCAGCGACATCAGCGGCGCCGTGAGCGACAACGTATGCGGCGCCATCAGCATCAGTTTTTCCTTTTGTGGCGCGAGCGCAGCCCTCGTCGAGGGCACGCTCGATCCGCTCTTCGAGCAAGCCGCCGCGCAAGGACAGAGCGTGTTCGTATCGTCGGGCGATGATGGCGCGGCTGGACTCAACAGCTCATGCGGCGTGAACAGCTCGCCCTCGGTCAACGAGATGTCGGCCGATCCTAACGTGACTTCAGTCGGAGGGACGCAGTTCAGTCCGAGCTATTCCGGCGGCAACAATGTGGGTCATTCGACCGAAAGCGCATGGAACGATGGGAGCGGTTCGACGGGCGGTGGCGCGAGCGGGTTCTTCAGCAAGCCCAGCTATCAAACCGGATCGGGCGTGCCGAATGACGGCGCGCGCGATGTACCCGATATCGCGCTGATTGCGAGTCCGAGTTCGCCCGGAGTGTTCTGGGGACACGACGAGAGCGGTACCGGCGTCATCGCATGCTGCATC
>DATGKG010000123.1:0-2346 GCA_035294805.1 Binataceae bacterium (SeqCode)
TGATGATTGATTCCATCAACTCCGCCGCGCCGGTGCGGGGAGGATCGAGAATCACGATTTCGGGCCGATACTTCGCGCGAATGAGAAACTGCACGGCCTCGAGCGCTTTGCCCGCGATGAATTTCGTATCGCCGAAGCCCAACCGCGCCGCATTTTTCGTCGCCGATGCGATCGCGAGTTCGTCGGCATCGATCGCGTTGACGCTCGCACCGCGACGCGCCGCCGGCAGGCTGAGATTTCCCGCGCCGCAAAAAATATCGAGCACGCGCATGCGTCGCTCGATCGATCCCATCTCCATCACGGTCCCCACGAGTTTGCGATTTTGCGCGTGATTCACCTGGCTGAAGAGGTCGGCATCGATCGTCAAATCCAATCCGCTCTCGACGTTGATGCTGACCGCGGGATCGCCAATCACCTCGCGCGCGCGACCGCCTTTCAGGATGATTCCCTGCATCGAGGCGTCATCCGCGAGAATCCGCCGCGCGCGATCCATATCCGCAGCGCTGGGGGGCTTGCGCATCAGGGCGACGACGACCTGGCGCTCGCCGCTCGCGACGATCTCCAACTCCTCGAGATTGCGCAGCGCGGACGCGAGAACATCCGGCAGTCGAATCGATGGCGATGCGACGAGGCATCGATCGATTTGCACCAGCTCGTTGCTGCCGAGCCGATGGAATCCGAGCTTGCCGTCATGACCAACCTTCAGCCGGATGCGCGATCGATAGCCGAATTCCTCCGGCGCCGGCGCGACGAGATTCTCCGCGCTGACGTCGATATTGGCGCGCCTAAGTCCGGCCGCGATCAGTTCCGCCTTCGCGCGCAGTTGCGCCGCGTAGTTGAGATGCTGCCAGTCGCATCCGCCGCATTGCGGGAGAAAACGGCACGGCGGCACGCGGCGATCCGGCCCCGCTGCGATGACGCGCTCGACCTTTGCGTACGAAACATCGCCCCGGCGCGAGGTGATCGCGACCTCGAGGCGATCGCCGGGCGCCGCGTTGGGGACCATCAACGTGCGGCCGTCCACCCGCGCGACGGCATACGGCCCGAACGTCATCGCGCTCACTTCGATCTCAGGCATTTAACGGAAACGTCCTTCGGCCTAGTTTATTCGGTGCGGACATTCACCGATAGAAGGGGACATCGAGTGGCAGACGGCGCTGACCTAAATCAACTCATCGAGTCGCGCGCTTCCGGCGAGGAGGCGCGACGCCTCGTGATTTTTGCGCAGCGGCTGTTCGCGCGCGCCACCCCGGATTTTCTTCAGCTCATTTCATCCGAACAACAGATTGCGATCGCGCATGCGGGGCTGCAGTTCTTCAGCCATCGCGCAGAAGAGGTTGCGGTCCGCGTCGTCGCCGGCACTACCGATGACGTGACGATTGTCGAGACCGACACGCTCGATTGCGCATTCATCGTCGACAGCCTGCTGGAATATTTTCATGCGATAGGGGCGCCGGTCCGCGCGATGTTGCATCCGATATTCCACGTCGCGCGCGACCGTTCGGGAAATATCGAATCGTTCGAGAACGCCGCGCTGCGCGAGCGCGCTGAGTCCTTCGTTCATGCCGAACTCGAGATCAAAACGACGCCGGAACGCGCCGATGCGATCGCCGCGGAAGTTCGTCACATCCTCATCGAAGTGCGCCGCGCCGCCGACGATTTCGAACGGATGACGGAGCGCGCGCTGCAAATTTGCGACGAGACCGCGGCGGCGCGCGAGTTGGTTGAGATGCGCGAGTTCCTTCGCTGGCTGGTGCGCGGAGGTTTCGTGTTCCTCGGGTACCGGCAGTATCGTGCCGAGTCCCGCAACAGCGCGCGCGCGCTCGCGGTCGAACCCGGATCCGGTTTGGGAGTGCTCGCGGAGTATCCGGGGTCGCTCTTCGCGCCGCCTTCGCCGCTCGACCAATTCAGCGACGGCGAGTTGAGTCTGTTCTTCGATGGCCCGGTTCTCTCGATAACCAAGAGCAGCATCGAATCGCAGGTGCACCGCCGCCGCGCGATGGATAGCATCATGATTCGCCGAGTGGCGCCGAATGGAAAAGCCGCGGGCTTCGATCGCTTCGTCGGCCTGTTCACTTCCAAGGCTTTCGCGGAAGAAGCCGAACACATTCCGATTCTACGCGCGAAGTTGCACGAAGTGCTGAGCGCGGAGGGCGCGACCGCGGGGTCTCACGACTTCAAGGAGATCGTCGGTGCATTCAACACCTTTCCCAAGGAAGAATTGTTTCGCGCCTCGGTCGAGGAGCTGCGAAAACAACTCCAGCTCCTGAGCGAGACCAAAGCCGATGCAGCGGTGCGCCTGAATATCGTTTCCGATTCGAGCCGCCAGCAAATCATCGCGCTGGT
>DATGKG010000124.1:0-3813 GCA_035294805.1 Binataceae bacterium (SeqCode)
GCGAAATTGCCAAACTCTAGGCGAGGGACGCGATTAAAAGAAGTTTAACCCGGCGATTTGTTTCGGCCGGCAACTTCCAGTTTGTCGAGGCGCTCTTTGAGTTTGCGATTGTCGTCCCGCAGCTTATCCATCTCGCTGCGCAGACGATTGCCTTCCTCGATCCGGGTACGGCCGCCGAGAATCGAATCGATCGCCGATTGCGTGCGACGATGGATGCGCCCGTCGAGATCGCGATCGAGCAGTCGCCGCAGCGCTTCGACCGCCGTCGCATCGCCGATTTCCTCGAACGCGCCCGGGACGCGCATCCGCACCATGAATTCGGGATCGTCGACCAGCGGCACGAGGAAATCCACGATCGCATCGCGGTGGCTTTCGTTCAGCTTCGCGAAGCGAGCGAGCGCACCGATCGCGGCAACTCGGGCGCGCGGCGGACGGCCATACGCGCACCATTCGCGCGCCACCTCGATGCCGCGCTCATCGCGCAATTCGGCCATACCACCCAAGGCATTGGCGCGGATGGTGTCGAGGTAGGAATCCTGCTTCAGTGCACTTTGCAAATGTCCAAACGCACGCGCATCGCGCGTGCGGCCAAGCGCATAGACGGCCTCCGATTCGACGAAGTAGCTCGGGTCGCCCTTCTCCAGAACGCCGGCGAGGGCCGCAGCGGCGTCGGTATCGCCGCGAAATTCGCCCAGCGCGCGAGCGGCCGCGCGCCGCGCCTTCGGATTCGGAAGCGCGAGTCCTTCGATGAGCGCCTCGCGCGCGTCGGAGGTCCGCACGGTGCCGAGCGCGGCGGCCGCATCGGCCTGTACGCCCCAGAATTTGTCGTTGAGCAAGGCCTCGCGTAGCGCGGCGACCGCCTGCGGACTTCCCTCGCGGCCCAACTCGCGTGCGGCCTCGGCGCGTCCAATCGCCTCGGGCGCGTGCTTGAGGACTTTCTCCAGGGCCTCGTGTCCGCGCTTGTGTTTGAAGGTCTTGAGCACATCGAAGCCGGGATCGACGCGCACCGCTTTGGGCGCCGACTCGGCCGGCAGATGGAAGATGTTGTCCTTCTCCTTGATCTCCACTTGATGGCGCACCTCGTTGCCGTCGGCGTCCATCAGCGCGATCGTGACGGAGAAACGAAAAACAGGCGTCGCGTCGGAGGTTTTGTGCGTTTGCTTGATGGTGACGCTGGCGAGCTTCTGCTTGTCGTCATAGCCGGATGAGATCTCCAGCTCCGGATGGCCTTCCTTGTAGACCCATTGATCGAAAAAGAAATCGAGGTTGCGGCCGGTCGCGTCCTCGAATGCACGCTGCAGGTCCTGCGTAATTACGTTGTGACCACGATGGCGCGTGCAGTAGAGATTCAGCGATTTGAAAAACAGCTCGTCGCCGACCGTGCGCCGCAACATATGCAGCACGAGGCTGCCCTTCTCGTAGAGATGTCGATCGAACAGCTCGATCGGCGCGCGATACTTGTTGGTGACGACGGGACGCCGGTACGAGCGCGAATCCTCATCGATAATCGCCATTCGATCCTGGCGAAGGTTCCACGCAAACTCGTCGGCGCCCTTGTCCTCCTCGCACCACAGCGCCTCGAAGTAAGTGGCAAAGCCCTCGTTCAGCCACGCATGCGACCAGTCGCGGCAGGTGAGCAAATCGCCCCACCATTGATGCGCCAGTTCATGCGCGACGAGCGGATCGCTGGAGAAATCGAGATGCGCGCGCGCATCGTGAAGCGTATCGGCGGTCTGCGTCGTCGCGGAAGTATTTTCCATTCCGCCGAAAATGAAATCGGCGACCGCGACCTGCGCGTATTTGGCGTACGGATACGGCACGCCGATCGCCTTTTCGAAGAACTGGATCATGCGCGGCGTATTTCCGAAGGCACGACGCGCATCTTCTTCGCGCCCCGCGCGCACGTAGTAGGTGACTGGAGTGCTGCCCGCGGCGTCGCGAATCTCGACGAACTCGCCGGCCGCGAGACTCATCAGATACGACGAGTGCGGGACATCATGACGCCAACGAAAAGTGCGGGTGTGCTCGGCACGATTGAGGTTGTTCGACAGCAGCTCGCCATTGGAAACGGCGGTGTAGGTTTCGGGCACGGTCGCGATAACCTCGCTGGTCACGCGATCGTTCGGATAGTCGTAGCAGGGGAACCAGTAGCGCGAGTCCTCGTCCTCGCCTTGTGTCCACGCCTCGAGCGGCTTGTCGGGATAGCCGGAATCGGGACCGATGAAGTAAAGGCCGCGGCGCGGCTTCGCGGAATAATCGATCGCGACTTCGACCTCGTCACCGGCTTTCAGCGCGCGCTCGAGACGAATGCGCAATTTGTCATCGCTATGATCGAATGAATGCGGCTCGCCGCCGACGCGGACCGCACCAACCTCCATCTCGGCGGCATCGAATTCCAGTTGCGTCAAGCCATCGAGGATCGCGGCGAGGGTATGCGTCGCGGTGCCGGCGATCCGACGCGCCGCAAAATCGAGTGCGACCTCGAGTTTGATGTGCTTGATGTCGACGACACGGTCGCGCGGCCATTTGGGTTCGACATAGTCGGGCTGAAATGGCCGCCGAACGCCATTGGCGAAGGCGCCGGAGATTGATTCATCATGGAGACGATCTGCGATCGCGAGAACATCAAAAGAGCGCGGCTTATGCATGAAGGAAATTTAGGGTAGCCCTCGCATCGAGCGCAATCACTGCACGAGTTCGACAACAGCTCCTTCATTGGATGCGAGTTCGATTGTGCCGGTTAAGATGCCTTCGTGACGATTGCGATCGCTGCTCAGCAGCATCGAGACGCGAGGAATCTCGATCCGGCGCGGTGTGTCAGCGAAATTCAGTGCCACCATCAGATGCTGATCCGCAGCCTCGCGATGAAAGACCAGGCAATCCTCCGGCGCGTTCGGTTCGGTGCGGTACGATCCTTCAGATAACGCGCGGTTTATCCTGCGCAGATGAATCATGCGCCTATACAGCGACAGCATCGACGATCCGTCGTCATGCTGCTTCTCGACGTTGATGGCATCGCAATCGCCAAGCGGCAGCCACGCCTCCGATGCGGTCGTGAAGCCGCCGTTGCGCGACGCGTTCCATTGCATCGGTGTGCGGCATCCATCGCGCCCGACCCGATCGCGCTTGCGATGCTCAGGAATCTCGACGTTCGGCATCCCGATTTCCTCGCCATAGTAGATGAAAGGCGTGCCACGCATCGTGAGCAGCAGCACTGCGGCCATGCGCGCGCGAGCTTCGGCGTTCGCGTGGCCGTAGCGTGTGATGTGGCGCGGGAAATCGTGATTCGAAAGCGTATAGGTCGGCCACGCATCGGCGCTCAGCAGCGTTTCGACTTCCTCGATTCGCGAGCGGAATGCATTCGCGCTCCACGGCGAGAACAAGAAGCGGAAGTTGAACGCCTGCTGCAGTTCGTCCGGGCGCAGATATTCGGCGAGCGAGCGCTGCTCGCGCGGCCACACCTCGCCCACCATCATGCGATCGCCATAGCTGTCGAGCACGCGCCGAAAGCCGCGAATGATGTCATGCACTTCGGGTTGGTCGGAGCTGTAACGATGCTCGTAAGCGAGGCGTTCGAGTTGCGATAGCTGACGGCCCGCGGGAACTTCTGGATTGTCGCGAAACTCCGCGTCCTTGATCATTTGCGCGATGACATCGATCCGGAAGCCATCGACCCCGCGATCGAGCCAGAAGCGAATGACATCGTGCATAGCCGCGACGACTTGCGGATTGCGGAAGTTGAGGTCCGGCTGCTCGCGCAAAAACGAATGCAGGTACCATTCGCCGTTCGAGGCATCGAACTCCCAGGCGCTA
>DATGKG010000125.1:0-6665 GCA_035294805.1 Binataceae bacterium (SeqCode)
TGGCCTCCTTCGGCCGAGCGATGGCTGAAGAACATGTGGTCGGTGAGCCCCGGCGAGATCGCATTCGCCGCAACTGCCGCCGCCGTTGCGATGAACCCATCGACCACCACTGGAACATTCGCCGCCGCGCCGCCGAGACATACTCCCGCCATCGCCGCGATCTCGAATCCACCCAGCGCCGATAGAATCGCGACACCATCGCCGCGTACCTCGTGATGCTGCGCGAGTCCTCGCTCGATGAGGTCGATCTTGTGGGTCAAGCCGGCGTCGTCGAGGCCGGTGCCGCGTCCCGCGAGCCGCGCGGGCGGAATTCCGGTAATCGCCGACATGACCGCAGCGGCGGACGAACTGTTCGCGATGCCCATCTCGCCGATACCGATGATCGTCACGCCCGCGGCCGCGAACTCGCGCGCGAGGTCGATACCGACTTCGAGCGCGAGCAGTGTCTCGTCGAGCGTCATCGCGGCGCCATGCAGAAAATTCCGCGTGCCGGGACCGATGCGGCGATATGTCACACCTGCGAACGGTTCGGCGCTGCTGTCGGCTTCGACGCCGACATCGAGGACGCGAAGGTCATAGCCGAAACGCTTGGCCAGCACACTGATCGCGGCGCCGCCGCCGGCGATGTTGCGCAGCATCTCGAGGGTGACCGCTTTGGGAAATGCGCTGACACCTTCTTCTGCGATGCCGTGATCGGCGACGAACACGGCGAGCGCGCCGCGCCCTTTCTTCGCGGCTCCATCGCGGCGAATCGCCGCGTATCGCCGCACAATCTCTTCCAGATGTCCGAGGCTGCCGGGTGGCTTGGTCAGCGAATTGAGCTGTTTATCGGCGATCGCGGCAGCATCGCGATCGACCGGACCAATCATGGCAAGAGTTCGCTCCAAAAGGCTCATGCCGTTTCAGATCGGGCGCGCGGGAATGAAGAGGCCGTCCAAAAAGCCGATCTGGTATGCGAGGAAAAGTCCAAAGCCGAGGCTGAGCAGTCCGGCGCCGACGATCAACGCGTGATTGAGGTTGCCGATCCGCGCCGCGGTCAGGCTCACCGGAACTCCAATCGCCATCGTGATAAGCGCCATGCCGAGAATCGTGCCAAAGCCAAAGATCGCGAGATACGCCAGTCCCCAGAGCGGATTCGGAATCGCGCTCAGCACGAGCAGCGCGATCGCGGCGCTGCCGGCCAGACCGTGCACGAGGCCGACGCTGAATGCGCGCGCCCGCGAACCGCGCGCAAAGCGGGCGACCGGAATCAGATGCGTATCATGCGAATGCTCCTCCGAATGTTCGTGGCCAAGCGCGTGCGCGTGCGGATGGGCATGCATGGTGCCGTCGTGCTCGTGCGTATGGCTATGCGCGAACCAGTCTTCCGGACTATCCCTGAACGATCGCGCGAGCACCGAAATTCCGAGCAGGATGAGCACGATCGCGACCGCGAATTCCATCGCCATGCCGAGTCGCGGAGGAATCGTCAGTTTGAAAAGGATGATCGCGCCGCCGATGAGGAACACGGTCACGGAATGGCCCAGTCCCCATGCGATGCCGATTCGCGCCGCCGCGCTCACGCGCCGCTCACCGCTCACGATCGCAGTGACCGCGATGACGTGGTCGGCATCGGTCGCGTGGCGCATACCGAGAACCAGTCCCAGCAGCGCGATTCCAAATGGAGCTACATCAGTGGGTATCGGCACGATGGTTCAAGCTCACTCGATCGTGCCAATAAATCATGCGCACGAGCGGAAAAGAAAGTGGCGCGCAACCGTCACATCATGGCGGGAATTCGTACACCGGGAATCGGTCCGATGAGACCGAAGAGCTGCAACAACCAGATCAGCACGACGACGAACACGACCAGATTGAGCAGGCTCTTAATCGCACCCATCATCGGGATGTAGGTGTTGACCAGCCACATTACTAGCCCGATCACGATTAGAACCACGGCTATCTGGACCAGCGTCATCGCAATGCTCCTTGCTGTAATCCCACTTGAGGACTCCCAATGATCGAGACGGTGCGTGGCGAGTCCTCATTCACCCGAAAGATTAGGAACCCGGACAAAACACCAAGACACCAAGATCGGAATAGTGACGCGAGATCGTCAGACGCATGATCAAGGAATCGTGGATTCGGAGTCAGCTATCAGATGCGAGCCGCAGCGGCCCTTTTCGAACACCAAGGGAAGATCAAGAAGCAGCGGAATCGACCAAAGGACGTAGCGAAGAAATAGCGAAACACATTGTAGATCAAGCACTTAATGGGTTTGTTTTTGCACTTTCATGATCTCGCGACCGGCTCAAAAACGGCGACGGCGCCCGATGAGGGCGCCGTTGCGCTGAGCATAGCAGAATTGGCGGACGCGAGCAGCTTTCGAACTAGATGCGGCGGGACTCTGTTGCCACCGGTTTAACCGCGCGGCCGGGAATCCATCGCGTGCGGCGCATGCGCGCGCGCTCCGCGATGCGGTTGCGGATGGCGCGGCGACCTTCGCCGATGGTGCCGCAAATCAGCGAACATCCGGCTTCGCGCAATTGCTCCGAGTTTTTCACCGCAGTCAAACCGCCCGCGACGATCGCAATTTGTTCCGAGTCCGCGCGCAATGCCCGCACCAGTTCGAGTGACGGCGCTAGCGCATCGGTCATCGTGAGCGACAGACATACGAGGTCCGGTGCGAAGCCGCGGATGAACTCGCGCAGTTCCCCGGCGGTTTTGTTCTCGCTGATGAGCGTCGCCGCGACTTCATCCTGACGCACGAGTTGCACCAGGGTCAGCAGCGCGAGGTTATGGACTTCGCCGGGCCCGCATATCGCCAGCATCCGCAGGCGCGGTGCGCGCAGAATGCGGTTGAAACGGTTCCCGATTTCCACGATCAGCTCACGCGAATCATTCATGATGTTCTGCAAATTGCCGATGCTGATGTTGTCCTGATCGAATTCCTCCGCCGCGGTGATTACGCTAGGCACGATGACGTCGTTGATGGTCGGTTCGAAGCCGTGCTCGTCGTAGTACTGAATCACCGTCGCGCGGGCGCCGTCGCGATCGAGCTCGAGCATCTTGCGATAAAAGTCGTGATAGTCCTCCGACGGCGCCTCAGATCCCAACAAAATGGAGAAAAAACTGAACGCCGGAACGAAATCGCCCAGTACCTTGATGCATGCGGTCAGTGGCGTCGCCAGCAACAGTCCGACCGGTCCCCAAATCCACGACCAGTACATCGCCGACACCAGCAGCGCGACCGGCGAGATTCCAATTCCGCGCCCCACCATGAACGGCTCGATGAATTGCGCGGCGATTTGATCGATCGCGATGAAGGCTGCGAGCACCTCGATCGACTTGTCCCAGCCGGGAAAGACCGCGAATGCCACCAGCGTCGGCAGAAGCGCCGCCATCAGGGCGCCGACGTAGGGGACGTAGCGGAACAGGAAGCCGAGCAAGCCCCATAACTCCGGGTCCGGCAGCCCCAGGATCAAGCATACGAGGCCGGTCGACACGCCGAATGCGAGGTTGGTCAGCGAAAAAAGAATCAGGTAACGGCTCACGGCTTGGCCCGCGGTCTCGATCGCCTGCGCCGCAACGTTGATGCGTGCGCGCGCGGCCAGCCTCACGATGCGATCGCGCAAGTCATCGCGGCCGTAGAGCAGGAAGAAGAGCAGCACCACGACCAGCAGAAAATTGACCAGTCCCGAAAGGACCGGCACAAACGGCTTCAGATTGTCGCCGAGGCTGGTCTGCGGGACCGCCTGCACGGTACGCGGCTTGGGCGGCGTTTTGCTCGTCCGCTGCACCTGCTTTTGCACGTCCTGGATCGCGCCCTCGATACGTTGCAGGCTCGAAGGCGTGTTCTTCTGAATGGCAGTCAGCTTAGCCGCAATGTTGGAGGAATAGTCAGTCAGCTCGTCCGCTACCGCGGTCAATTCGGTGGTGAGGAAATATCCGATCGCGCCCACCATCGCGATCGCCCCGAGCACCACCAGCGCGGTGCCGGCAAGATGACCGAGCAATTTTTCGGCGCGACGCGCAATCGGACTGAAGATGACTGACAGCATCCCCGCCATCGCGAGCGGCAGCAGGATGTCGCGCGCCAGGTAAAGAACCGCGGTCGCGACGATTACCATGAGGATGGGAATCGCAAGGCGCAGGGTCGAATGCACTTCATCCTGGCTGTCGTCACCGGAATCGGGATGTTGGCCGAGATCGTCGATTGCTTTGGGAGATTGGCGGTCGGTGTTCATGGCGGAGCCGCACGGGGATGCGGCCATATCCGCAAATCATCGGTACTCAACGATTAGACGGAATCCAATCGATATTGTTCAGGCGCTGGTTGCGCGCACATGCTTAGATGGACTGCCTCTCATAACGAAAGGCAGTCCGCCGCGCGCGGCTAGAAGCCCGGTTGCAGCCAGGGCTTGTTCGAGAGCCATTCCTGTACTTCGTTGAGATACCGATCGTTACTGCCGTCCCACCAGCCGCCGGTGTTCCACTGATCGACGCATCCCCATAGCATGTTGTTCTCGTCGCCATTGGGGTAGTTGGAGCTGCGCTGACTCAGGTACCCGATCTTCCCTTCGAAGCATGCACGTTGATACGCGAGCTTGTAGTCGACATCGAAGGCGGTGCTGGTATGAGTATCAGGAAAGGTGCCGAGGTAGTCGGTCGCCTTGACCTGCACAATACCGTAGCTCAGCGCGCATTCGCTGCCGGTATATTCCGCGCCGGAGGGACAGAGGCCGGTGTTGGAAGTAAGGTCGCCGTGCGCCGATTGATGCCACCATGATTCGTCGGCTGCGATGGCGCGAACCAGATCCTCGTCGAAGCCCCATTTACACGCACCCCATTGGAGGATTTCGTCGGTGGTGCCGGTGAAGTTGCCATCGACGCGATTGAACCAATTCGGCGGTGCGCCGCCATTCTGGCTGGTGGTGCGCATCAGGGTGAGATTGTCGGTCGGCACTGTATGATTGGCGGTGTAGTTGTCGGGACGCGGCTCGAAATTCGGATTGCGCCGTACCGCGGAAGTGCACGCCGAGCCGCTCGGCAAGGTCGAACCCGGGGGCAGGGTGTAGAAGTGCGAGGAAGATGCCACGCTGGAATTCTGGACGTTAACCACCATCGAGGCGGAGCCCAACTCATTCTTCGAGCTGTTGAAGGCCTGCGCGCTGATCGTATGGTTTCCGTTGCCGACGCTGCCGGAGTTCCAACTCAGACTTAGCGGCGGGCTGGAGCTGAGATAGTTCCCATCGACATAGAAGTTGATCCATGCGACGCCGGCGCCTTCTTGCGCTGCGATATTTACGCTGCCCGACACCGTGCTCCCATTCGAAGGCGAGGTCAGCGCAACCGCTCCCGACGAGGATGACGGAGTCGCGCTATTGGCGACCGTTACCGTCGACTGCGCCGATCCGATGTTGTTGCCATTGGTGTCGAATGCGGTTGCCGAGATTTTGTATTGGCCATCCGTGACTGCATTGGTCTGCCACGCGAACGACGTAGGCGGCGTCGAGCTCTCGTACTCGCCATTGATGTATAGATTCACCCATGTCGCCGCCGCACCTTTGGCGACTTGTATGGTCGTCGTTCCGGAGACCGTCGCGCCGTTGGCCGGCGAGGTCAGCGCGACCGCATTGGTGTTGGCGACGGTGACCTTGGAGCTGGCGGTACCAAGATTATTGCCGTTGCGATCGAACGCCGTAGCGGACAACGTATGCGACCCGTTCGAGACGCCGCTGGTCTGCCAATAAAAGAATCCCGGCGGGGTCGAGTTTTGATAATTCCCGTCGACATACACATTGCACCACGAAGCGCCCGATCCCATCGTCAAGGTAACCGTGACCATGCCGGATACGGTGGAACCGCTGCTCGGCGATGCGATCGTTACCGCAGCCGCCATCGCACTCGCCTCGAGCATCAACCAAACCAGGCCACCCAGAATGATGGCGGCCTTCCCCTTCTTATCCATCAGTTTTCGAAACATCTAACCACTCTCCAAAAGCGCAACTTTTCGATGGGCATCGAAATTTGAGCGCAACTCACCGTCGACGCGGCGAATCACTCGCGCGCCCATCACCTCAGGTCAGTCATCAAGGCGGAAAGTTATTGTCGGTACACCCGCGCGACGGCGATCGTGATCGTCGGGCGGATCAATCAGATGCAGTATGAAACTGTGGGCGGGCTGATCCCGACCGTATGGCGGAAGAGGACCTCGCCAATCAGGCATACGATCACGGCGTGCGAGGAGCGGAGCACGCAGCGCGATCGTTCTTGAAACACCCTTAGCGAAACCATTTCATCGCAAAATCCGGCTCACACCAGACGACGCCTGGCAGTCGTGTCCGGGCGCACGGGCGCCGAACCCGAGAGCATACGAAACGTGCGAGTCAGAGTCGTGCTTCAGAGAAGAAACGCACTGAGAGCGCACGCGTCAGGCGATACCAGCCGAATCCCTTTACGCGTCAAAAACCCCAGATCGCGCGCACCGTAGCACAGCGGCATTCTTAGCGAAAGGAAAGAATCGAGATTTCCGGTGAGACAAAATCCGCTTATCGAGTGGGATTCGATGGTGGAGCTGAGCGGGGTCGAACCGCCGACCTCTTGAATGCCATTCAAGCGCTCTCCCAATTGAGCTACAGCCCCACGCCGGCAAGCTTCGTTGCGGGTGACTTTTCAGCTAAGCC
>DATGKG010000126.1:0-2346 GCA_035294805.1 Binataceae bacterium (SeqCode)
CGACGGTTTGTGCGACCGCGTCCTCGACCTGCGTGCGATTGGTGACGTCGACCGCGGCATAGGGGACTTCGCGATTGAACTGCTTGCTGAGCTGCTCGGCAGTTTCGGCGGTGCGCTTCGGATGCGCATCGGTAATGACGACGTTGGCGCCTTCTTCGAGGAAGCGAGTGGCGACCGCGCGTCCGATGCCGACTCCCGCGCCGGCAGTAATCAGAGCAACTCTATCTTTGAGAAGCATCGTCGAAGCTCCTTACGTGGGTGATGCCACCGATGCGTGGATGTGGGCGATGCGCCATGCGTCGCCGGCCTTTGTGAGCAGGATCGAGCGTCGATGGAGCGGGCCTTGTAGCTTCAAATGAAACGTGAACAACACCGCATTCGGCGCGAGCTCGCGAGCGACGAGGTCTTGTGGCTCCAGCTTGATGCTTGCTCCGGACGGCGCCTTGAAAGCCTCCATGATGACTTCGAACTGCTTGCGAATCGCGCCGCGTCCGTCGAGCCGCGCGGGAAACGCGCCGAGCGGCGAAAACATCTGCGCGTCTTCATGAAAGAACGCCATGATGCTTTCGAGGTTCTGCGCCATGACGGCGCTCATGAATTCGTTGAGCGTATGGAGTGCTTGATCGGTCGCTTGCGACATAAGTTTCACCTACAGTTTCCTTTAGTCCAAGCCGCTCACTTTGTCATCCTGACGCGAGCGCGAAGCGCGCCCCCTCTCCTGTCATCCCGAAGCAAGCGCTTTGCGCGCCGCTGAAGGATCTAGGGTGCGCCTAAACCTCGGTTGTCACTTCAGCATGGGACCGTGGATCGCGCACCGCGAACGTTCGCAGTGCGGAGCCTTACGAATGCTGAAGTTACAGTTAGAATCGATCCTTGAGTTCGCGCGCCTTCGCAAAAATCGAAATGGGATCGCCGCCGATTTGCGGATCGGCGCGCTTCACGTTCGTGATTAGCTCGATGCTGTCGATGCGAAGAAACGGGTTCGTGCGTTTCTCATCCTCGATGGTCGACGGCACCGTATGCCCGCCCTCTGAGGTCACCTTCTTCGCCCATTCATGCTTGGTCTTGATGCGCTGGTTGTTCGGCTCCAGCGTCATCGCGAAGCGGAGATTTTTTTCGGTGTACTCATGCCCACAGTAAACCTTGGTGTCGTCGGGAAGCGAGGCGAGTTTGCCCAGCGACGCAACCATCGTGGCGGCCTTGCCCTCGAACACGCGGCCGCATCCGGCGACAAAGAGCGTATCGCCGGTGAACACCGATTTGAGCTGCGGGAAGTAGTATGCGACGTGCCCGTTGGTATGCGCCGGGATGCCGATGACGTGCGCTTCCAGCGATCCAATCTTGAATTTGTCGCCGTCGGCGACCGGATTCGTCAGCGCGGGAATGCGGCCGTTCTCGGCGCTCGCGCCGACTACGCGCAGCCCCGGAACCTTGCCGACGATGTCCGCATTGCCGCCGCTATGATCCGGATGCCAATGGGTGGTGAGCACGGCGGTCAGCTTCAGCTTGTCGCGCTTCACCGCATCGAGGACCTTATCCGCCTCAGCGCAATCGACCACCGCACATTCGCCGGAGTCGTCGGAGATCAGATACGCGAAGTTGTCGGAAAGTTGCGGAACGATTGTGATAGCCATCGGATGCGCCTCCCGGAGCTGACGTGGTGACATCCGCGCGCGATGTCACATACCCGAATCACATACCGACGATACTATAGCCAACGTCCACATAAACCGTCTGCCCCGTAACGCCGGTGCTGAGGTCGCTGAGCAACGCCGCGGCCATTCCGCCGACCTCCTCGTTGCGCATCGCACGGCGCAGCGGCGAGCGCTGCTCGACCTCGTGCGCCATCGTATGGAAATCGCGAATGGCTGAAGACGACAGCGTGCGCGCGGGGCCGGCGCTGATCGCATTGACGCGGATATTTTTCGGGCCGAGGTCGGCGGCGAGGTAGCGCACGCATGCCTCCAGCGTGGCCTTCGCGACCCCCATCACGTTGTAGTTGGGGATCGCGCGCACCGCGCCGAGATAAGTGAGCGTCAGGATGGCGCCGCCATTGGCCTCCATCAGCGGCTCGGCGGCGCGCGCGAGCGCTACCAGAGAGTATGCGCTGATTTCCATCGAGCGCAGGAAATTTTTGCGGCTAACGTTCAAGAAGCGATCCCGAAGGTCCTCGCGCTCGGCGAATGCGACCGCGTGCACGAGCATATCGAGGCCGCCCCACAGCGACTTCAGCTTCACCATGGTGGATTCGATCTGCTCGTCGACGTTGACATCGAGCTCGCCGATGATGTTGGCGCCGACCTGCTCCGCGAGCGGCTCGACGCGCTTCTTGAGCGCCTCGCCCTG
>DATGKG010000127.1:0-4812 GCA_035294805.1 Binataceae bacterium (SeqCode)
CTTTCACGCGGCCCGCGCGATCGAGCTCTACGCCCATCTTTTTTCCAAGTCCCGACGGCGCGACGCCGGCGGCCCAGATGATAGTCCGTGCCCTGATCTCTGATTGGTCGAGGCGAATCGAATTGTGCGTAATTGCTTTCGCGGGATTGCTGGTCAGTACTTCCACTCCGCGCTCCTTCAGCGCGGTCGCGGCCTTGGCCGCGAGCGACTCATCGAACGCGGGAAGAATTCGCGGTCCGGCTTCGACCAGAACGACTCTCGCTTCGCGCGGATCGATGCGGCGGAAATCGCTGACGATGACTTGACGCGAAATTTCTGCGATCGCGCCGGCGAGTTCGACTCCGGTTGGGCCGCCGCCGACCACGACGAAGGTGAGTAGCATCCGGCGCGTGTCGTCATCGGCCTCGCGTTCGGCGAGTTCGAATGCGAGCAGGATGTTTTGCCGAATGCCCAGCGCGTCCTCGAGACTTTTCAGTCCGGGCGCATATTGCGACCACTCCTCGTGAGCGAAATAAAAATTGTTCGCGCCCGCCGCGACGATCAGAAAGTCGTAGTTTATCGGGCCTTGCGTAGTGATCACGCGCCGATCATCCAAATCGATCGCGAGGACATCATCGAGGAGAACCCTGGTGTTGAGGTTGTGCCGCAGGATCGATCGGATCGGATATGCGATGTCGGCCGGAGACAAACCGGCCGTCGCGACCTGATACAGCAGCGGCTGAAACAGATGATGATTGCGCCGATCGATCATCGTTACTTCGGCATTCGCGCTGCGCAGCGCCCACGCCGCATTGAGGCCACCGAAGCCGGCCCCGACGATCACAACGCGAGGTTTGCCGGATTTTTCTTTGGCGATGTCGTTTGCAGCCGGCACATGAATTCCGCGGACGACTAAGATTACCGCGACAGATAAATTACATACCCGCCGATGCGCAGAAGCCAGCTTGAACTGGTCGAGCGTTCGGTCTAAGCCATAGTCGCCATGTTGATGATGCCGTAACGAGGAAATTTTCAAATGACACTTCCCCTCGAAGGGATTCGCGTCGCGGATTTCGGATGGATCTTCGCCGTCCCGCATGCGACGGCGTGGCTCGGCGCGATGGGCGCGGAGGTCATTCGCGTCGAGTCGAGCGTCGCGCCCGACCTGGTGCGGTTTCTGAGCGGAACCGACGGCACGGTCGGCATCAATCGGAGCGGGGTCTTCAATGCGATCAATTTTTCCCGCAAGAGTCTCGCGCTCAACCTGATGAATCCCGAGGCGCGTGAAATCGCGCACCGGCTGGTCAAGGCTAGCGACATCGTGACGGAAAACTATACCATCGGTAACATGAGGAAGTTCGGCCTCGACTATGAGGCGCTGCGTGCGATCAAGCCCGACATCATAATGTTGTCGGGAACGCCGCTCGGTCAGACCGGGCCCTATGCCAATACCGTTGGCTTTGGGCCGACCACCCAGGCGTTCGCGGGAATGTGCCACCTTACAGGCTATCCCGGCGATTTTCCCTGCGGCATCGGCGGCACCTGGCCGGATTTCGCGGTCGGCACCGCGATGGTGTTCTTCCTGCTCGCCGCGCTTCATCATCGCGATCAGACCGGCGAAGGGCAGTACCTCGATCTTTCGATGGCCGAGACGGTGACCGCGATGCTGCCGGAAGCGATGATGGATTATTTCCTCAACTGGCGCGACAACAGTCCGATCGGCAATCGCGACCCGGCGATGGCCCCGCACGGAGTGTTCCCGGTGAAGGGCGAGGATCGATGGATCGCGATTGCAATCGCGAGCGACGAGGAATTCGTCGCGCTATGCGAGGTTCTCGGCATCGCCAATCTCGCGACGGAAGCTCGTTTTGCCCGGCTGGCTTCGCGGCTTGCGAATGTCGAAGATCTCGAACGTGATATCGCTTCACGGACCCGCGAGTTCGAGCGCGACGCGCTGGTGCAAAAACTTCGCGAGCGTAACCTCGCCGTCGGACCTGTTTACGGTTCGATTGATCTAATGGATGATCCGGCGTTGCGCGAATCGGGGATACTGCTCGAACTGGATCATGCGGAGAGCGGACGCCGCATCGTTCCCGGATTGCCGGTCACATTCAGCGAGATGCAGCCGGACTATCGGCCGGCGCCTTCGATGGGCGCGGATTCCGAACAGGTGCTGGGCGGGCTGCTAGGATATTCGCGCGACGAGATCGCGCGACTGCGCGACGAAAAAGTCATAGTGTAAGCCGTATCCGAGGTTGTATGACGGACGCTCAAGCGATTCCTCATTCCGGCAACGCGCGCCCGGGTGCGTTTTCGATTTGGCTGCAGGCGGTTCGCGCGCCTTCGCTGAGCGCGGCCGCGGTGCCGGTTCTGCTCGGAACGGCGGTGGCCGCGCGCGACGGATTCTTCCACGGATGGCGCATCTTGATCGCGCTTATCGGTGCGGTGGCGATTCAGGCCGGCACCAATCTCATCAACGACTACTACGATTTCCGTAGCGGCGCGGATTCGCACGCCTCGCTTGGTCCTAGCATGGTGATTCAGCGCGGGCTGCTCACGCCCGAGCAGGTTTGGCGCGGCGGCATCGTCGCGTTCGCAATCGGCGCTCTGCTTGGATTGACGCTGGTGTATCTCTGCGGATGGCCGATTCTGGCGATCGGCATTCCCAGCATCGCGGCGGGATATTTCTACACCGCGACGCCGGTCTCGCTCGCATACATCGGGCTAGGCGAGCTGACGGTGTTTCTCTTCATGGGCCCAGCCATCGTGCTCGGCGCGTACTATGTGATGGCGCTGACATTTTCATGGAGCGCGCTATGGGCGTCGGTCGCGCTCGGATTTCTGGTCGCGGGCATCCTGCACGCCAACAACATCCGTGACATTGAAACTGACGCACTGCACGGGAAGCACACGCTCGCGACGATTCTAGGGCGTGCCGGCGCGATTCGCGAATTGATCGCGCTCGATGTGCTCGCCTATGCGACGACGCTCATCGCGGTGCTCGCGCGCACGCTGCCATGGACTGCGCTGCTGGTGCTGGTGACAGTTCCGCGCGCGCGTGATCAGCTCGGCATCGTGTGCAGCGAGACCGACCCGAAAAAGTTGAATCTCGCATTGTTGCGCTCGGTGCAACTCCACATGGAATTCGGGATTCTGATGATCATCGCATTCGTGGCGGCGGCGATTTTCAAATGGTAGATGCGCTAGTTGCGGTCGATGCGGTCGCGCGCGAGCAGATTCGCGATCGGATCGCCGAGATCGAACGTCAGATCGATCAGAACCTTTATCGCCCAGGACCCTGGAACCGGTTGCTGAAGGACGCACGCGCGCTTCCGCGCGAGGAGCGGGAGTCGCTCAAGGAAGAATTTACCCGCGTCAGCAGCAAGCTTCATCGGCGCGACGGCAAAAGGACGCTCTCGCTCGCGATGGGAATAATCGCCGAAGTGGTGCTGACCGTGCTGGGCGGCGTGCTGATCGTGCTCGCGCTCCATAATCATTCAAACGTGATCGCGATCGTTGCGGCGGGCATTTGGATGATGACGTTTCAGCCGCTGGTGAAAATCGCGATCGGATACTTGTTGGGAGTCGAGTACGAGTATGCGTATCTGTACGGCGTCGAGCCGCGCTTCAAGATGCGCTACGGCGATTATCTCGCAGCGCCGCGTTGGGCGCGCATCCTCCTGCATCTCTCGGGTACCATCGGATCGCCGCTGGGCGTATGGATCGCGCTGGTATGCCTGCCAACCGATCTTCGCATCGCAATCGACGTATGCTGGGCGGCCTTCTGGATCGTTGTTATCGTGAACGTGTTTTCATTTCTGGCGGCGCTGTTTGGATTGAACCAGCTTGGCCCATTTCGGGCGAGTTACAGCAGCGGCGGTTCGGCTGCGCTGGAACTGCGCGAAGCGCTCGAACTGTGATTGGTCGCTGAATCGGAAAGCGCTGTGACGCTGCGTGGGGACGCCAACGGGCGATGTGGGTTATTTGGCCAGAGCGGAAACGGAAAGTATTGGTGCGCAAGCCGCGCAAGTCGCGGCATCGGCGATCGCAAACGACGCTGAATCGCAGCACAGGGCCCGCGTCGCACACCATTTAATGAGTTGATCACAATTCATTTTCATTACGCCCTTAATTCTTGCGCGGGGTTGCCGCGATAATCAGGGCCATTGCAACACCGGCAATCAAAGCCATCATCGGCATGCTGATTTCTCCTTCGCGATCGGTTAGAGACGGACCAGCGACGACACCACCCACACCAAGGTGAGGAACGCGAATGCTGCTCCCGGAAGTTCGGTCAACAGCGTGTTGTGGAGCGCGCGGACGCTTGAAGTGGATCCCTTTTTCTCGCTGGCGAGGTGCGCATGGATTGAATTGACGGTCGTTGTAGCTTGCATGTTCGTACTCCTCCAGGAAACGGTCTTGCGGGTTACAGAGCAAGGCCGGTGCCATTTGGGACGTACGAGAAACCCTAGGGTTTTTCGTTCGGGCTGATGATGAAATGTAGCGAAATGCGAATTGCTATCGCATGAATCGATCAGAATGCGAATTTTCTACCAATTCTCCCCCATCTTGGTGCAGCGGCTTCGTTTCACGCAGCGACGCTGGCGCAGAATCCCGAGCATCATCGTCTAGGCACTTTGCTCCTGTCTTAACGGGAGAATCTCCTTCGAAGGCTCGCCATGGTGGCGTAGCAGTACGAACAGCCGGATGCGGGTTTCCAGCTCCTGCCACGCCCGACGAAATGCTGACCGATGCAGCATGAGATCCCCGTGCGTCGTGAGCGGATCGCTGATTCCCCATTGCGCGTGCATCGGGTTGCCGGGAAGTCCGCCG
>DATGKG010000128.1:0-5227 GCA_035294805.1 Binataceae bacterium (SeqCode)
GCTGGCCGAGCGCCAGGCCGCGCAACATGGCGCGTCGGTGTACATGTATCTGTTCACGTGGGAGACGCCGGTGCTGGGCGGCAAGCTCAAGTCGCCGCACGCTCTCGAGATCCCGTTCGTGTTCGATAACGTTGCGACCGATCGTTTGAGCGGCGACATCCAGACCAAGTTCGCGCTGGCGGAGAAGATGAGTCAGACGTGGCTCGCGTTCGCGCGCACCGGCAATCCGAACAACGGCGCGATTCCAGAATGGCCCGGCTATTCGAGCGAGCATCGCGCGACGATGATCTTCGACAATGAATGCCGCATCGAAAATGATCCGATGAGTGCGGAGCGTCGCGCATGGCCACCGAGCTGACGCATTAATTCAAACGTTCACGTCGGAATTCGCCGGACTCGACGGCGCGGAAGTCTTCTTGAGCAGCAGGAGACGCCCGCCGCCGTCGAGTTCGGTCGGATTGCTGGTCATGATGATCTGATACTCGTGTTGGATGTCCGCGGGGCGCTGCGCCCAGATGCCTTCCCAGCAGATGAGGTAGTCGGGCTTGCTCGCGTCCTTGAAGAGCACGATCGGAATCGTGCGGCGCGAATAAAATGCGACGTCATAGTCGATGGCGAGCAGGTATCCAATTGGACGATCGCCCGCCGCCTTCAACACATCGGCAGTGAAATTTTTCAGCGCGAGAGTATTCGCGATCGCGGGGACAACGATCGTGTTGGCGGTGAGCGCGAGAACGATCACTCCCGCAGAGATGGCGAGCACTAGTTTGTGCGCCGTCGCTATGCTCTTCATCAGATACGCACCCAGTACGATTGCGGCGATCGGCAGCGCGAGACCCAGCGCCAGATGCGCCAAAGTCATCGCGCGCAGCATGCCGGCCAGATCGACGTCGGCTATGCCAACAGTGCCCAACAGGGAAGTCAGCGCGGACGGCCATATCTGTACGGTTGCGAACGCGAGCAGTAACGCCGCACCGGCGAGCGCGAGCGCTGCGCCATACATCGAGGAGACAAATGCGACCAGACGTTTGGTGGATGCCGGCGCATCGATCGCATCGACAATGTAGAGCGCAGTGATCGTCGCGAGCGCCGGATAGAGCGGCAACAGGTAAACGCCGCGCTTGCTATGCGAGAAGCTATAGAAGCCGAGCACGACGGCGAACCAGATAAGGAGGAATGTCAGACGCGCATCGTTGCACCGCGGAGCGCGCAGCGCGCGCCACAAGACGAGCGCCAACAACGCGGTCCACGGCAGGAATCCGGCGATCAGCGCACCCTCGAGATAGTAAAACGCGTGCGCATGACCCTCATGAAAATCGGACGCGCCCATGAACCTCACGAAGTTCTCCGCGATGAGTTGCTTCTCGATGAAGGCCTTGCCGCCGATGATCGATGCGGCGACGTACCACCATCCGGCAAGCATGGCGACGATCGCCGCCCCGCGCGCGAGCCTCAAATCACCGATGAGGTTCCATCGCCACTGCACTGCGATCCAAATCAGCGCGACTGCCGCGGGCAGCACGAGGCCGACTGGGCCCTTCGCGAGGATTGCCAGCGCGATCGCGACATAGAGCAGCATGCGGCGGCGCGTCAGGCCTTCGCCGATCAGGAGAAATTCAAAGAACGCGACTTCCATGAAAAACGCGAGCGTCATATCGACGCGCGCGCCCGTCGCCGCCTGCAGGTACTGGACGCTGGTTGCGAGAATCAGCGCCGCGAAAAATGCCGCGCGCTGCTCGAACAGACGGCGCACATAAAAGTAGCAAACCAGCACGCCGGCCAGCGCGAAGATCGCCGAGGGCATCCGAACCGTCCATTCGCTAACGCCGCCCGCGAGCATCGAGAGCAGCGCGGCGATCCAATGCATCAGTAGCGGTTTCGATGGCAGCTCGACGCCCGCGCGCATAGGCAGGATGACACCGCCGCCGGTCGCCATCGCGAGGACGGTTACTGCCTCGCGCGGCTCGCCCTTGGTGTAGAACGGATAGCCGCCGAGATTCGCGAAGAAGATCAGGATGCCGACAGCGCTGAGCGATGGGATCGCGAGCAGCGGCTGCGCGATGGTGTCGAGCCATCGCGGTGCTTGCGAGGGTGGGGTCGTGATCGCGAGCGGCGCAGTCCCGGCCTTATCGCCAATTTTCGTCGTCCCGGTCATTTCCAAAGTTCAAACGCTTGCGACTAACATAGCGGCGATGGGCGGCGGAATCAGTGGCCCTCCAGCCATCACGCGAAGGAGTTATCAAATGAAAATTCAGGATCGAGTTGCAATCGTCACCGGATGTGGCCGCGAGCGTGGCATTGGGCGCGCGATCGCGATGCGATTGGCGAAGGAAGGCGCGCATATCGTCGCAGGTGAGTACGGCCGCTCGATGAAGGAATATCCGGACGCAAAGTTCGGCCAGATGGAGGAACTCGAAAACCTCGCCGCGGAGGTTCGCAAGATCGGGCGCAAATGTCTGCCCGTCAAAGTCGATGTAACCGACGAGGCCGAAGTCTCCGCGATGGCGGAGGCGGCGTGGAAGGAGTTCGGCCGCATCGACATCTTATGCAATAACGCGGGCGGCGGCGTCGGCGGCGGTCCCGTCGTGCAGCAGACGCTGGATTCGTGGAACAAGACCGTCGCGATCAATTTGACCGGCACCTTCTTATGCGCGAAGCACGTCGCGCCCAGGATGATTCAGGGCGGACGCGGCGGCCGCATCATCAATACCGCGTCGATCGCGGGCAAACGCGGCGGTCCGGGAATGGCTGCCTACTCGGCGGCGAAGCACGGCGTCATCGGGCTGACGCGCAGCCTCGCGCTGGAGTTGGGGCAATTCGGCATCACCGTCAATGCGGTGTGTCCCGGCTTCGTCGAGACGCAACTGTTTGAGGGCCTTTTGCATATGGTGAGCACGACGCGCAGCACCGATCGCGAGGGCGCGCGGAAATTCTTCGCGAGCCAGGTGCCGATGGGTCGGATGGAGACCGGCGACGACGTCGCAAATGTGGTCGCGTTCCTCGCCTCGGACGATGGCAACTACATGACCGGGCAGGCGCTCAACATCTGCGGCGGCGTCGAGTGGCACTAACTCGATAGCGGCTCAACTCGCATCAATTAGTGTCCGCCGGGGACGGTTCCATCGGTGGGACAGTCGCCGATTCGGGTGCCATTCAAGGTATTCAAGGTGTCGATCGTCTGGCCGTGCACCGTGGTGCTGGTTTTCATCTTACCGGAATAATGCGTTGGGTTGTCGAATTTCAGCGAGGCGACGGTAGTAATCGTACGGTCGCCGGTACACTGATATGTCCAATCGACCGTTGACGGCGTTTGCTTGAACGATGTTCGCTGGCAATTCTGGGTTGCCGACTTTCGCGGCTGAGCCACCTTGTTACTGAAGTTCTCGATTTGTTCTTTCGTAAGGCACGTAGTGTTGACGCGTGGCTCCAGAACCTTCCCGTTGCTCATCGTGTCCACGACGACCTTCCACGCGCCTGGCTGCGCGTTCAAAGGTTCTGCCATTGCCGACGTGGCGAATGCCAACGCCGCGGCGCCGATCGAAATTAGTGCAAACGTCTTTCTCATCATGTCTTGCTTGCTTCGCGGTATCGTCTAGTGCTTCGCGACCAACTTCGCGTTGCCATTCTCGTCATATTCGTAAACTTCGCCCGCCGCCTCGGCGCGGGTCTTCTTATGCGAGCCGTCGCAGAAGGGTTTGTTCTTCGACAGTCCACATCCGCAGACGTAGATCGGCAGTTCAGTTCCTTCCGGAACTTCGTAGGGGCCTTGCGCATCATGCTTGACTAGTCGAGCCATACGATTCTCCTCACTTGTTTTTGTCACTAAAGACTACCGCGCGCGGGTTCGTCAACCCGCCTACGCAAGCGGCTGATGTACGGCCTCGGCCGCTTCGATGATGCCGCCGACTTTCCGATGCGGATCTGCTCCCAACACCAGCGCGAGTACGCCTCCAATCGCAATTAGCACGCCGGTTATCTCGCGCGTGGTCGGATGCTCGCCGAGGAACATCATCGCGAACAGCATCGAGATCAGCGGCACGCCGGGAACGACCAGGGCCGTCGTCCACGAGAGCGAGAGCCGGCTGATCGCGCCGTACCACGTAAGCGCGGACAGAAAATACACGAAAAAACCGGTCGCGAGGATGACCATCAGCAGATGCACGTCTCGCAGCGCGGCGAGCGATGCGTGCCGGCCCATTGCAAACATCGGAAGGAAAACACATGCGGCGAAAATGAAACGCGCGCCCGCCACACTGATCGGCGTCAGCGGCGGCATCACGCGCAGCCCGAGCACGTGAGAGGTCTGCCAGAAAAACGGCGTGATGAAGAGCAACATCGCGGCAAGCATCGGAGAGAAGGCGTTGCCCGAAAAGAACACCGATCCGATGCCGACCAGAATCGTTGCGGTCGCGAGAAGTTGGCGCGACGACGGACGCTCGCCGACCACGACCGTCGACAGAATCAGCGAATATACCGGTTCGGTTTGCAGCAGGATAACCCCGGCGATCGCGTCGATGTGCTGCATCCCGTAAATCATCGTGACACTGGTCAGGAAGGTGCCGGTCATCGACATTGCGACCAGCCACGGCAGGTATCGCTTGTCAAAGAGCTTCGGCAGCTCGCCAAGCCGGTACAGAATCGGAAGCGCGCAGATTGCCGCAATGGTCGTGACGGCCGCGCAAAACAAAATCGGGTCGAGACGAACCGCGGCATAGCGCGTGAGGACCGGCTGCGTTGCGCCGATGATCGTGTTAGCGATCGCCATCGCGAAGCCGATCTGGAAGGCGCGCGAGTGGCGATGGTGTTGGTGCGAAGCCGGTTCCGCCAATGCAGTCACCCGGCGCGGCTCACATAAATCGCGATGACGAGGATTGCAATCGCGATGCGGTACCATGCGAACGGCTGGTAGGTGCGGGTGCGGACGAATCTCACCAGCGCCGCGATCGCGATCAAGCTGAACACCGCGGACGACACGAATCCTCCGACGACGATCGCATCGATGCCGCCGTGGAGGATTTTCGGAGCCTCATGCAAACCCGCTCCGGCGATGATCGGCGTCGCCATCAGAAAGGAGAAATTGGCGGCGTCCTCGCGCGCGACGCTCAGGATGCGGCCGGTGGTGATGGTTGCTCCCGAGCGCGACACGCCCGGGATAATCGCGAGCGCCTGGCTGAGTCCGATCAGTACGGCGTCGAGCAGCGTCAGGTGGCCGATGGTTTTGGTCCTG
>DATGKG010000129.1:0-9260 GCA_035294805.1 Binataceae bacterium (SeqCode)
ACGCGCTCGATTCCGTATTGGAAATCCGCCGCCGTCACCGCGCGTCCGTTAGAGAATCGCACGTCGTTGCGAAGATGAAAGGTGAACACGGTTCCGTCGGGCGATGATTCCCACGCGGTCGCAACCGAAGGATGAAGCGCCACATCGTTGTCGCCATAGCGCACCAAGGTATCGAAGATCGCCTGCTCGAATGTCCACGAGGCATTGTCATAGCCGGCCGCGGGATCGAGCGTTGGCACGTCGTCGTTGTCGGCGAAGCGCAAGACCATCGCGCCGGGCGGAAATCCGAAGTTGTCATTCGAAGGACGACACCCGGTGATGATCAAGGCGATCATAACGATCGCAGCGCGATACAGTTGCGATTTCATCGCGCGCGCCGCCGCAGCACTCCATAACCGAGCAAGTTGAAACCGAGCACTGCGTAAAAAATTGCGAGGCCGGGAAAAGTCGCGAGCCATGGCGCGACGCGAAAGTAGATCGTCGCTTCTTCGATCATGCGGCCCCAGCTCGGCGTCGGCGGCGGAACACCGAGGCCGAGGAAACTCAGCGCCGCGTCGAGCAGCAGCGTGCCCGAGGTTCCCAGCGCCGCCATCACGATGATCGTGGGCGCGACATTCGGCAGCACGTGCTGCACAATAAGCCGCTGCGGCGGCGCACCGAGCGCGCGGGCCGCCATGACGAAATCGCGCTGGGACATCGAGAGCGCTTCTGCTCGCACCACTCGAGCGATCGAAGTCCACGACACGATTCCTATCACAATCAGGATGCTGAGAAGGCTCGGACCGAGGACCGACACCAGCGCCATCGCGAGCAGCAACCCCGGCAGTGTCAGCATCACGTCGGTAAAGCGCATCAGGACGAAATCGACTGTGCCACCGAAGAACCCCGCGCTCAGTCCGATCGCGACGCCGATCGTCATCGTAACCGCCATCGCCGCAATACCGACTTCGAGCGAAATCTGCGCGCCGAAAATGATCCGCGACAGAACGTCGCGCCCGAGTGCGTCGGTGCCGAGCGGAAATCTCCACGACGGCGCCCACGGATCGCCGAAGCTGTTGGCGACCGCGCGCGTCGGATCGTGCGGCGCCAGCATCGGTGCGAGAACCGCGACGAGGACCAGGCTCGCGACCATTGTAGCGCCAATCAGCTCCATCGCATTCGCGCGCGACTTCATCCGATTTCCTCCAAGCGGATGCGCGGGTCGAGGTACGCGTACATCAGGTCGACGGCGAGATTCGCGAGCACGATCAGAAACGCGGAGAACAACACGGTGCCCATAATGAGCGGGATGTCGAGGCTGAAGATCGCTTCGTAAGCGAGACGTCCGATTCCCGGCCAATTGAAAACCGTCTCCGTCAGCACCACGCCGCTGAGCAGCCCCGCGAGGTCGAGGCCCGCGAGCGTGACCAGTGGTAGCAGCGCGTTCGCCATTGCATGCTTGATCATCGCGCGCGTGCGCGAGAGTCCTTTGCCAATCGCCGTTCGCACGTACTCCTGCTCCATCGCATCCGACAAATTCGTATGCAGGATGCGCGAGTAGTAGCCCGCCGAGCCGAGCGCGAGCGTGATTGTGGGCAGGATCAGGCTCTTCCATCCGGCGAGTCCACCGAGCGGGATGCCGCGGGTGAACGCGCTCGCCGCGATCAGCAGCATCGTGCCGAGCCAGAACACCGGCATCGATACCATCGCGAGCGACACGATCAGTTGCGCGTTGTCGATGGCGGTGTCGCGATATGCGGCCGCGACGAGGCCCATCGCGATTCCGAGGATCAGCGAGAGCACCATCGCGCTGACCGCGAGCAGTGCGGTCGCTGGAAAACGCGACACGATCAGACGCGTGACGCTCTCGCGCCGAATGTACGATCTGCCGAGGTCGCCATGCAGCGCGCGCACGAGGTAATCGCCGTACTGGACGTAGAGCGGTTCATCGAGGTGAAGCTGATGGCGAATCGTCGCAAGAGTGTGCGGATCGGCTTTTGCGCCGGCCATCGCGACCGCAGGATCGGCAGGGACCATGAAGGCGATCGCGAAAGTGATGAGCGAGGTACCGAGCAGAACGAACGCGCCGAAAGAAACCCGGCGTATGAGATAGGCGACCATCAGCCGTCGAGAGCGCCGCGGGCCATGAGTTCGCGGCGCAGGCGCATCGAAGCGCGCTCGCGATGACGCGCGGCTGCGGCATCCCCGGATTCCGAGACAATCGCGGCGCGCTCTTCCGGACGCAACACTTCGAGCAGGAGCTCCATCGCGGCGAGGAGATTGCGGTCCTTTTCGCTAAGCGACGGCGCGGGAATTTTCCGCAGCGCCTGATAGTGCGCGAGGAACGCGGAAACCGACGAGTATCGATGCACGATGCGGCTAGCCGGCGACGGCTCCCAACGGTGAGATGGCGAGTCCGATGAGGTATCCGGCAGCCGCGGCGCTCATCGCGATCGCCATGAAACGGATTCCCGCGCGCCATCGTTGTGCGCGATGCGCGAGCCATCCTTCGAAATATCCGACGACGAAGAGAACCAGCGCAGTGGCTGCCAGAGCGGATATCAACCCTTGTCGACCGCTCTGGATGAAGAAGTAGGGCAGCAGTGGCACCAGCGCGCCGATCATGAACGCGACGCCCATCACGACGCCGTCGGCGATCGGATTCGAGAGCAGACCGCTCGCGAGCCCGTAGACTTTTTCTTCCGCGGTGTTGATGAGCGCGCTCGGCGAGGTGCTGAGCAGCGTGACCACGCGATACGCGGCTTCGCGGCTGAGACCTTCCTTCCCAAGTTGGTTGAGGAGGCTCTCCTGGATGACGTAAGGCTGCTCAGTGGCCTCGCGCCGCGCCTGCTCGAGTTCCGCGCCGAGGATTTCCGTTTCGGCATGCGTGCCGAGATACGCGCCCGCGCCCATCGAGAGAGCGCCGGCCGCGGTGGAAGCCAGCGCGGCGAGCACCACCTGCTTGCGATCGGAAACCGCGCCGGAGAGGCCGCAGAGCACGCCGGCGGTGGTCAGCACGCCATCCTGCATCCCGAAAACGACCTCGCGCACGTTGGAGAGCCGCTCGAACAACCGGCGTTTTTCGGAAGGATCGATCGCCATCTAGAATTTCTGTTCTTGCGGGCCGAACTCGACGCCCGGTTTCCATTCGGCGGGACACATCCGGCCGGTCGTGATCGCCTGCACGACGCGCAAGGTGTCGGCGACGCTGCGCCCGACGTTGAAAGGACACGCGACCGCGTGCATGATCGCGCGATTCTTGCGCATCACGAAGGTGGCGCGCAGCGCGACCTTTTCGTTTTCATCGAACACGCCGTACGCGCGCGCGATTTGGCCATCGACATCCGAGAGCAAGGGATAATCGATGCCGCCTAGTTCTGCGGCCCATTTCAGATGGCTATCGACATCGTCGATGCTGATGCCGAGCACGGCACATCGCGCGTCAGCGAAGGATTTCAGCGCTTGGTTGAATCCGGAGACCTCGGTCGGACAGATGAAGGAGAAGTCGCGCGGGTAAAAAAATAGCGTCATGTAATCGGTGCGCGAGTCGCTCAGCCGCAACTTCGAGGCACGGCCACTACTTGCGCATGGCAATTCGAAATCGGGTGCAATATCACCGGGACCCAGCATGCCTCGCTAGGCTACTCAATCTCGAATGTGAGCGAAACGGTGGCCGTGACAACGATCTGCGAAGCCTCGATGGGCGTGGGCGCGTTCGCGCCGGCCGACAGCACGCCCATGCGCGCCATCGGCATGATCGGCTCGCGCTCGGGAATTGTCGTCGCCTTCACCACCCGCTTGAGTTTCACATTGAGCGAGGCGGCGAGCGCCTGCGCCTGGGCTTGCGCATCCTTGGAGGCATTGGCGATCGCGTCCTGGCGTGCCTTGGTGTCATCGCGCAAGCCGAAGTTAAGATAGTTGATGCGATTAGCGCCGGCTGAAATCGCGCCATCGATGAGCGAGCCCAACAGCATCAGTTCGGTGGTCTCGACCGTGATGGTGTTCTGCGCGCTATAGCCGGTGATCGTCGGACGCTGACGCGGTCCCGGTTCGTTGTATTCAGGATTGAGCGAATAGTCGCCAGTCAGAACGGTGCCTTTGCCGGCGAGCTTGTCCTTAAGTTGCTGGACGACCTTCTGCGCCAGCGCCGCATTCTTGCTCGAGCATTCCTCGGCGGTCGGCGCATGCGTCTCGACCTGCAGGCTCAGGTGCGCGACATCAGGCGTCGCGCGGGCCTCGCCGGTGCCGCTGACCTCGATGACGCGGGTGTCGTCGGACCCGAAGGAGGGCATCGCGACCAGGAGGATGATGGCCGCAACGCCGGCAGCGATTGCATTGAACTTCATCGATGTAGTTGCTTGCGCCCTGCCATGCTCGCGTTGATTCCAATCAATAATATCCGCAGACTGGATGCTCGACGAGACGCATTCGTCAACCACGCCGATGGCCGCTGAAAAACAAAACGAGAAGAAAGTCACTCCGCGAAGCCAGGATTTCGCCGGATGGTACAACGACGTCATACTGCGCGCCGAGCTGGCGGATTATTCGCCGGTGCGCGGCTCGATGGTGTTCCGGCCCGACGGCTTCGGCATCTGGGAACTGCTGCGCGATGAGCTCGACCGGCGCATCAAGAAGACCGGCGCGCGCAATGCCTACTTCCCGATGTTCATCCCGCAAAGCCTTCTGGATAAGGAAGCGCAACACGTCGAGGGCTTCGCGCCCGAGGTCGCGGTCGTCACCCATGGCGGCGGCAAGCTGCTCGAGGAGCCGCTGATCGTTCGTCCGACCAGCGAGACCATCATCAATTATATGTTCGCGCAGTGGATTCATTCGCATCGCGATCTGCCGCTGATGGTGAATCAGTGGTGCAACGTGGTGCGATGGGAGATGCGCACGCGGCTGTTCCTGCGCACGCTCGAGTTCCTGTGGCAGGAGGGGCATACCGCGCACGCGACGCGCGAAGAGGCGGAGCGCGAGACGCTCACGATGCTCGAGATCTATCGCACGTTCGTTGAGGAGTTCCTCGCGATCCCGCTGATCGTCGGGCGCAAGAGCGCGGCGGAAAGATTTCCCGGCGCCGAGGAAACCTACACTATCGAGGGGCTGATGGCCGATGGGCGCGCGCTGCAATGCGGCACCTCGCACTTCCTCGGGCAAAATTTCGCGAAGGCATTCGAGATTCGCTTCCTCGACGTGGGCAACCAGCTTCAGCACGCATGGCAGACGAGCTGGGGAGTTTCGACGCGGCTGCTGGGCGCCATCATCATGGTGCATGGCGACGACCAGGGACTGCGCTTGCCGCCAGCGGTCGCGCCGACGCAGGCCGTCATCGTGCCGATCTCGCGCAAGCCGGACGAAGCGGAAAAGGTGCGCGCGGCCGCGGGCTCGCTTCATGAGGGCCTCGACCGTGCTGGCGTGCGCGTGAAAATCGACGAGCGCGAAGGCCTCACGCCCGGCTTCAAGTTCAACGATTGGGAGATGCGAGGCGTGCCGATTCGAATCGAGATCGGCCCGCGCGATGTGGCCGCGGGCGAGGTCGTGCTCGCGCGGCGCGATCGTCTCGGTCCCGAAGCGAAGCAGAAGGCGCCGATCACCGATGTCGCATCGCGTGTTACATCGCTGCTGGCGGAGATCCAGAAGTCGCTGTTCGAGCAGGCGCTCGGCGCGCGCAACGCGAACACGCGCGAGTTCGACGATTACGCATCATTCGCCGCGCAGATGGAGGGCGAGGGCGGCGGCGGAATGGCGTATATCTTCTGGTGCGGCAATCCCGAATGCGAGACGACGATTCGCGAGCAGACCAAAGCGACCTGTCGTGCGATCCCGCTGCATCAAAACGGCGCCTCCGGTAAATGCATCGTATGCGCTGAGCCCGCGACCGAGCGCGCCTACTTCGCAAAAGCCTACTGAGGGAGACTCGCGCTGCGGACCGAAGCCAATGGGTTGATGCTTTCGCTTCGTGCAGGTAGGTGTTTTCAGAGGCCTGCTTTTCAGTTCGTCGGACTAACCTTAAACCTCTCATATCCGAAGGGCTAGAGCTGTGGCACCTACCGCATCTGAATCAGTCAAGCGTCACGGAGATACCATCGTAGTCCCCACGCGCTTGCGCGATGGCCGCTCCAACGGCCGCGGCGATACGCGAGTGCGCAGCAGCCTGCGCAGGATCAGCGGCGATTTCTATATTCTCGCGTCGGCGATGTCATCGCGGCGCACCACCCGCGTGCTTGCGCATGGTGAATCGTTTGCAGTCTTTGAAACCAGCGGCGATATCATAGCGTCGCCGGTCGAAGCGCTGGGATTTTTCTATCGCGACACGCGTCATCTGAGCCGCTTCGAGATCGGCATCGCGGGCGAAGTTCCGCACTTCCTCAATTCCTACGTGAGCGACGACAACACCGAAGTTCGCGCGAACCTGACCAATCCGGACCTCGGCGGGACGCACGATGCGAGACTTTTGCCGCGCGATATGATCGAGATCCGGCGCAGTTGGGTACTGGAAGGCACGCGGCTTTTTCAACGCATCGCGATCCGCAACTTCGCAGCCTCGACGGTGAAGATCGAGCTTGATTTTGTGATCGGCGCCGACTTCCGCGACATGTTCGAAGTGCGCGGGCTGACGCGCAAAAAGCGCGGCGAGACGCACACGCCGCGCGTCAGGGGAAGCTCGCTCGAGTTCCGTTACTCCGGCCTCGACCACATCGAACGCGCTACGCTCGTTACCTTCAGCCGCAAGCCGACGCGGCTTGGCGAGTCGAGCGCGATGTTTATGCTGTCGCTCAAGCATGACGCTTCGATGGAGGTGGAAATCGGTATCGAGGCGCACCAGGAGGGGCCGCATCCGAACGGGACAATCATGGTGCCGCGCAACTTTGGCGACGCCCTGAAGCGGCGGCGCGACGAGATCGTTAGCGTCGTTGGCGGCTTCACGCGCATCACCACCAGCAATCAGATCGCCAACTCGCTCATTGCGAGGTCGCTAGGCGATCTCGCGGCGCTCACGACGGCCAACCAGCGCGGCGACACCATCATGGCGGGGATTCCATGGTTCGCGACGCTGTTCGGACGCGACAGCATCATCACGGCGTTCTCGGTGCTGCCGTTTTTTCCCGATCTCGCGGCGGGCGTCGTGCGCACGCTCGCATCGCTGCAAGGTACCGAAGACAACGAGGTACGCGACGAGCAGCCCGGCAAGATCATCCATGAGATGCGCGCGTGTGAGATGGCAAACACCGGCGAGATTCCCTTCGGACGCTACTACGGAAGCGTCGATTCGACGCCGCTGTTCCTATGGCTCATCGGGCGCTACGTCGCGGCGACCGGCGATATGAGCGTCGCGGAGGAGTTGTGGCCCAACGTGGAACGCGCGCTGGACTGGCTCGGCAATCACGGCGATCGCGACGGCGACGGCTACATCGAGTATCAGCGCGAGACGCCGCGCGGGCTGGCCAATCAGGGATGGAAGGATTCGCTCGATGCGATCTCGCACGCCGATGGCACGCTCGCCAAACCGCCCATCGCGCTTGCCGAGGTGCAGGGTTACGCATACGCCGCATATTCATCGCTCGCCGAGCTTGCGGGGCGGCTCAACAAACACGACATGCGCGATCATCTGCGCGAGGAAGCGCGGATGCTGAAGGCGAACTTCGAGCGCGACTTCTGGCTCAAGAAAGAGAAGATGCTTGCGCTGGCGCTCGACGGTGAGAAGCGTCCGTGCGCGGTGATGGCATCCAACGGCGCGCACTGCCTCGCCGCGGGGTTGGTCCATGGCGACCGCGCAGCGATGTTCGCGGAGCATCTCCTCGCCGACGACATGTTCACCGGATGGGGCGTGCGCACGCTCAGCCGCCGCGAGCGCCGCTACAATCCGATGAGTTATCACAACGGCTCGGTGTGGCCGCATGACAACGCGCTCGCGGCATTGGGCCTCGCTACGATTGGCCGCACCGATGGCGCGGTGAAAATCATGACCGGGCTGTTCGATGCTGCGGGGGGTCTCAACAACGAAAGCCTGCCGGAACTGTTCTGCGGATTTGCGCGCGAGCCGAGTCTCGGACCGGTGCCGTATCCCGTCGCATGTCATCCGCAGGCGTGGTCGGCGGCGAGCGTGTTTCTGATGCTGCAATCGATCCTGGGAATGGAGGTTCGCGGACTCGAAGGCCGCATCGTGATGCGTGCGCCGATTATTCCGGAGTGGCTCGACTGGATCAGGTTCGATGATCTGCGCATCGGCAAATCATCGATATCGTTCGTCGCGCGGCGCGGCCGCCATGGCGCGTCGATCGAGGTGCTGGAAAAGCGCGGTCCTGCAACGGTCGAGGTGCACAAATGATCGTTTCGGCATCGCCGAGGATCTAAGAGCCGAACTTATAGCTGAGCTTCATTGCGTCGCGGACTTCGGCCATCGTCTGCTGCGCGACGGCGCGGCCGCGGCGCGTTCCTTCCATGATGATCTCGTGCACGCGCTTCGGTTGCGAGGCGAATTGATTTCGCCGCTCGCGAATCGGCGCGAGGAATTTTTCCAGGGCATCGAAGAGTTTCTGCTTCACCTCGACGTCGCCGACCGTTCCCTTACGATAGCGATCCTTCAAATCCTCGATTTCGTCTTTATTCGGATTGAAGACGTCGTGATAGGTGAAAACCGGATTGCCTTCGACATGCCCGGGATCGGTCGGATGAATCCGCGTCGGATCGGTAAACATCGACATCACGCGCTTGCGCACCATCTCGGTCGGATCGCCGAGCTGGATCGTGTTGCCCAATGACTTCGACATCTTCGCGCCGCCGTCGGTGCCGGGCAGCCGCGCCATCTGGCCGAGCATCGCCTTCGGTTCGATGAGCACCTTGCGATAGAGGCGGTTGAAGCGTCGCACGATCTCGCGCGCCTGCTCGATCATGGGAAGTTGGTCTTCGCCCACGGGCACCAGCTCCGCCTTGAAGATGGTGATGTCGGCGGCCTGCGAAATCGGATAGGTGTAAAATCCTACCGGAACGCCCTTCACGAAATTACGCTGCTTGATTTCTTCCTTCACGGTGGGATTGCGCTCAAGCGTCGCGACCGTGATGAGATTCATCAGGTACATCGTCAGCTCGGGCAGTTCCGGCACCATCGATTGAACGACGAACTTCGCCTTCTCCGGATCGAGTCCGACCGCGAGGTAGTCCAGCGCGACTTCGAAGATGTTGGCCTCGAGCTTCTCCGGATGCTCGAAGTTGTCCGTCAGCGCCTGCACGTCGGCGATCAGCACGTAGGTGTCGTACTCGTCCTCCAATCGCACGCGGTT
>DATGKG010000130.1:0-8398 GCA_035294805.1 Binataceae bacterium (SeqCode)
CAAGGGGCTCAACGGTTTTCGGATCCGCACCGAACGCGGCGAGGTTGCGTTCGTCGCGACCGGAATCGGGATGATCCGCAGCAGAACCATCGCGCGTCTCGCGCTCTCGGCCTTGCCCGAAACCGAACTGGTGATTGGAACCGGCGTCGTGGGCGCACTCTCCGGCGGCCTTCGTCCAGGGGACATCGTGATTGCCGATCGTGCATTAAAGGCGCGCAACGACAGTGCGCATCCGGAGCAAGTGGTATCCGTCGATCCGGCGATTGTAGAGTTTTGCGAAAACACCCTTCATCGCGCCGGACTCGAATCTTCCACCGGCGCGATCCTCAGCTCCTCGCGCGTTGTCCCCAATGCCGCCGCGAAGCGCGCAGCGAAGCAGCATAGCGGCGCAATCGCGGTCGATATGGAGAGCGCCGCGATCGCTCTGGAAGCGGCCGCGCGCGGTGTGCCCTTCGCGATTGTTCGCACCGTGATCGATTCGCTGGAAGACGAAATCTTCGGCGCCGAAATCGCAGATGAAATAGGGCGCATCAAACCGCTCGCAGCCGCGAACTACCTCGCACGCAATCCCGGCGCGCTCCTGAAGCTGCCGTGGATGATGCGCAACCTCGGGCTGGCAACGCGCGCGCTCGCCAATGCGATCGAGGCGATCATCCTCGCGCCGCCGCAATTCCAGAAGTGAAGCCTGCTTCGTCTGCTTAATTGACTTCGGCTAGATACAAATTGTAGAAGCTTTTTTAATCCTGTCGGAGAGGGACATCGCATGGCTCTTGATCCCGCGAAATTCCAGGAACTGGTACAGAAAATGGTCGGCGATATGGGCGTCGCTTTCGGCGCCGCACTGATACTGGTCGGCGATCGCCTCGGACTCTACAAGGCGCTCGCACAGAATGGTCCGGCGACCTCCGAAGAACTGGCGACCCGCACCGGAACCTTCGAGCGCTACGTCCGCGAATGGCTCGCCGCACAAGCCGCCGCCGGTTACGTCTCATACGACGCCGCGGCGAAGCGCTACTTCATGACTGACGAGCAGGCGATGGCTTTCGCGAACGAAGAAAGTCCGCTGTTCGTGCCCGGCGCCTTCGAAGTGGCCGCGTCAATGGTGCGCGACGAACCGAAGATCTCGGAAGCTTTTCGCACCGGCAGCGGATTGGGATGGGGAGAACATGATGCCTGCCTCTTTCGCGGTACGGAGCGCTTCTTCCGTCCCGGTTACGCGGCCAATCTCACGAGCAGTTGGTTGCCGGCGCTCGACGGCGTCGTCGCGAAGCTGGAGCGCGGCGCGACCGTGGCGGATATCGGATGCGGCCACGGCACCTCGACCATCCTGATGGCGAAGGCGTATCCGAAATCGCAATTCGTGGGCTTTGATTTCCATCAGCCCTCGATCGATCACGCCCGTCAGTCCGCACGCGACGCTGGAGTTGCCAACCGTATTCGATTCGAGAAATCCACCGCCAAAGAATTTCCCGGGACTTACGATCTCATCGCTTGCTTCGACTGCCTGCACGATATGGGCGATCCGGCCGGCGCCTCGGCCCATGTGCTTTCCGCGCTGAAGCCTGACGGCACCTGGATGATCGTCGAGCCCTTCGCGAACGACGACACCACCGCGAATCTCAATCCGATCGGGCGGATGTTCTACTCCGCCTCGGCCATGATCTGCACCCCCGCCTCGCGAGCGCAGGAGGTCGGGCTCGCGCTCGGAGCGCAAGCCGGACCCAGGCGCCTGACCGAAGTGATAAAGGCGGGCGGCTTCAGCCGCGTGCGGGTCGCGACTCAGACGCCATTCAACCTGATTCTGGAAGCGCGCCCATAGGGATTACCCTACTTCGCCTTCGCGACGTCTTCCCAGGTCGGCTCGCCGTCGAGCACGTAGGTGCTTCCCTTGGCCTTGTACTTGAACACTAACGACTTCTGCTCGCCGGACTTTTTACTCTTGGCCTTGAAGGATTCCGCCTGAAGCTTAACCGTTACGTTGCTGCCACTCGGAAAGATATGCGGCTTGGCGTGCTCCAAATCGACGTAGGCCTCGCCTGAGGATTTTTTTTCGCTTTCCTGATCGACGTATTGTTCGGAGTCGTTTGCGACCGCATCCTGGAGTGCCTGCTGCTGCGCTTTGCTCATCGGATTGGGCGCAGCCGGCCCGCCTCCTCCACCACCTCCGCCACTCGGCACGCTCTCGCCGCCAGGAAGCATCTTCTTGACTTCGATAGCGCCGGCTTTCGACGGCACCATCAGCGCGCTGACAAAAATCGCGGCGGCCAGAATCGCAAGTACCTTCCTCACCCTGTTGTCAGACATTTGTCCTTACCCCCGATTCCATAAACGCCATTAGAAGGTCTATAGCACGGGTTTTCGGCGCGCAAAAATAGTGATGAGCGAAGAATTGACCGGTGCGAACTCAGTTAGCTTGTGCTTCCGTCAGGGCGAAACGAATCGGAACCTCGCACCAACTTTCCACCGCGACCCCATCCCGGCGCGCCGGAACGAAGCGCCATCGCGTGCGGACGGTCTCCAGCGCCTCATCATCGAGTAAATCGAATCCCGATGATTGCGCGACCTCGACCATTTCCACCGCGCCGTCCACGGCCACCTTGATGCGAAGAAGGACGGTGCCATGCTCTGCGCGCCGACGCGCCTCCGCCGGATAAATCGGCGCCGGATTGTGGCCGTATTGCACGTGCGCAAACGATGCTCCCGAGCCATCACCGAAACCATCGCTGCCCCTGCCTCCGGCGCCTGCACCGCCGGCTCCCGTGCCATCTCCGAATGATGTGGTGGACGCTACGCTGATGCCCGAGATGGCGGTTCCGGCCGCAGGCGGAACCGCCTCCGCGCTCCGGGCGGTCTTCGGGGCATCGTCGGCGCTAGCCGGCACCGCCCCGAATACCGCGAAGGGGGGCTGCGACGCGCGCGCAGGCGGAGCCTGCGGATGCGCGGCGCGGCGGTGCGCGTGAGGAGGCTTTTGCGGCATCGCCGCTAAAGCCACCGCATGCGCGGGGGCGGAATGGGAGCCGGCAGCATCGCTACCGGCTCCCATTCCGGGGCTCCCCGAATCGCCGAAGTCCACCAGATATGCGAGCACCCACTCATGCTGCGGCCGCTCGACTTGAGGAAGCAGAAACACCAGCGCCGCCAGAATCAGGACATGCGCCACCACCGACGCCACAAATGCGATCGGAGGACGCCGTCCCGCATTCCGTCCGCGCGACGCAACCTCATCGCGCGGGCATATCACTGGTTGCTCGATTTTCATCGGTGACGGTATGGCCGACTAATTTAGCGCGAACCGCCATTGAGAGAGTAGGTAAGATAGAGTCATCGACCATCGCGACAAACCGCTTGAATGATTGCGCCTCAGACGCCATTTGACAGATGCCTCTCTTCCTCGCTATGAGTTGAACTTCAGAAACTGAAGATTCATTCATTCGATGAGCGTACAAGAACGCAAAGAGCGCGAGCGCATCGCGCGACGCCAGACCATCCTCGCGGCCGCCGCGGCAGTTTTTGCTAAGCATGGCCTCGATAGCGCCACTATCGAAATGGTCGCGCGCGAGGCCGAAGTCGCAGTCGGCACCATCTATCTATATTTTTCCTCACGCGATGATTTGTTCCTCCAGCTCACCGCCGAACGTATCGAGGAACTTGTCGCGCGCTATGCCACGATTCAGGCGTCCGGCCTCGAACCGCTCGCCGAGCTGCGCACGATGGCGCGTGCCTACATCGAATATCTCAACAACTCGCGCGAGCTGTTCCTCATTCATCAGTCGGTCGGTTATGCGCGAATTCGCAAGCGGCTCAAGCGCAAGACGGAGATCGAGCATTACAATCGCGTGCTTAGCCTCGGCCATCAGGCGTTCGATCAATGGGAGGCCGCAGTCGGCCGCGTGTATAATCTCGGCCTGATTCCCAACGTGATGGACCTCGCGACCACCGCCTCGGTGATGTGGGCCAGCCTCAACGGCGCGTTCCTGCTGACCGGTCAGGACAATACTTTCCGCGAGGTCACCGGACTCAATCCCGAAAATTTCGTCGAGCGCGCGTTCGAGTTCCATCTGAGCGCGGCCCAAGCGCTGGCGGCCCATCATTCGAATTGCAATGGAAACGGAGCACAGGCGAAAGCCCGTGCCACTAAAAATAGGGAAGCAGTTCAAACGCATTCAGCCGCCACGGCCCATGTCTGAGCGGCGAGGCGGCTGACGCCGCCGACAGCACACGCGAAAGGTACAAAGGAGAGCATATGAAATTTACCTGGTTCCATCTGATGCCGTACCGGTATCTGCCCGAGGACTTCAAAGAGAAGTACCGCAGCGTATGGGTCGACATCCCGCAAAACCTTTACGACCCCAAAGTCGGCCACAAGCTTTACAATGACTACCTCGACCAGCTCGAATTCGCGGACCATATGGGATACGACGGGCTCGGCATCAACGAGCATCATCAGAACGCGTACGGGATGATGCCATCGCCGAACATCATGGCGGCCTCGCTCGCGCGCCGCACCCGCAATGCCAATATCGTCGTGCTGGGCAATTCGATCGCGCTGTACAATCCGCCGATCCGCGTCGCCGAAGAATTCGCGATGCTCGACGTCATTTCGGGCGGTCGCCTGGTCGCGGGCTTCCCGGTCGGCACCTCGATGGACACCAACTTCTGTTATGGCGAAATTCCCGCCACCCTGCGCGAGAAGTATTACGAAGCGCATGATCTGATCGTCAAGGCGTGGAAGGAAAAGGAAATGTTCTCCTTCAACGGCAAGTACACCAAGCTGCGCTACGTGAACCTGTGGCCCAAGCCAATCCAGCAGCCGCATCCGCCAATCTGGATTCCGGGCGGCGGCTCGGTCGAGACCTGGGACTTCTGCGCGAAGCATGACTACAACTACAGCTTCCTTTCCTACTTCGGGTATATCGCCGGCAAAAAGGTCGCCGACGGCTACTGGGAAGTGATGGCGAAGATGGGCAAGCCGCTCAATCCCTACTCGATGGGATTTGCGCAAGTGGTCGCCGTCTCCGAGACCGACGAGCAGGCCGAGCGCGATTACGCCCCGCACATGGACTACTTCTACAATCGATGCCTCCACGTCTACGACGGCTTCGCCGATGCGCCGGGCTACAGGACGGTGAAGACCATCAAGGCGGGCATCCTGGGGCAGGTCGGCGATCAGGCTGCGCTGCGCCGCGAAGGGCTCAAGTGGAAGGACTTCCTCGACCAGGGCTATGTCATCGCGGGCTCGCCGAAGACGGTGCGCGAGCGTCTGCGCGAGGCGATGAAGTCGCTCAACTGCGGTCATCTGATGATGCTGATGCAGCTCGGCTCGATGCCGCCGGAGCTAGTCAAGAAGAGCACCGAGCTGTTCGCGCGCGAGTGCATGCCGTATCTGCGCGATCTGTGGAGCGACCACGAAGACAAATGGTCGGCGAATCCGATGCCGGCCGCCGAGCGAGCGATTCCGGCGCCGGTGCAGTTCGAGCTGCAGTTGCCGAAGCATACTAACGGCCATGCGCGTCCCAACGGCGCCAACGCCGAGACCCGGAGTGCGAAGTAATGAAAACCACCAAACAACTTCTCGGCGGTAAGTTTTCGATCGAGATGTGGGAATTCGGCAGCGGCGATCCGCTCCTGTTCGTGCACGGCGCCGGCGGCCTGTTCGGCGTCGATCCGTTCCTCGAAGAGCTGGGCAAGACACATAAGGTCTACGCGCCGCATTTTCCCGGATACGGCGAGTCAACCGGCAGCGAGCACATCGACGACGTCATCGACGCGGCGCTCTTCTATCACGAGCTGATGGACGAGCTGAAAATTCCGACCGCCAACATCGTCGGCCATTCGATGGGCGGGATGCTCGCGGCGGAAATTGCGGCGCTCGACAACAGCCGCGCGAAAAAGCTGGTGCTCGTCGCGCCGGCTGGATTCTGGCTCGATGAGCATCCGATTCCCGATCTGTTCGCGGCCAAGCTCGACGAAATCGCGCCGCTGATGTTCCATGATCCGAAAAGCCCGATGGCGCAGGCATTCGGCGCGATCCCGACCGACTTCAAGGCGCTCGAAGCGATGTACGTCGAGCGGGTGAAGCGCTTCTCGACGGCGAGCAAATTCCTGTGGCCGATTCCCGATCGCGGGCTGAAGAAGCGCGCCTATCGGATCAAGTCGCCGACGCTGGTGTTGTGGGGCGCATCGGACAAGCTGATTCCTCCGGTGTATGCGAAGGAGTTCACCAAGCGCATCGCGGGTGCGAAGGAGCAACAGATCGCGGAGGCCGGCCACATGTTGCCATACGAGCAGCAGGAGGCATTCTGCAAAGCGGTGAACGCATTTTTGAAGTGATAGAGCACGGGCTTTAGCCTGTGTCTTCGAGGATTCGTATGCAGGGGCGGCGCGCATCGATGCGAGCCGTCCCTGTTAGTTTTTATTTCGGTACCAGCTCGAGTTGACCGGGAAGCACGCGCGAGATCGCATCCAACGCGCCGACGACGAGCGGAAGCAAATCCGGAAGCCTGTTGCTCTTCGCCACTAACACAACAACGCCCACTCGCGCTTTAGCGATCTTTTGTTGGAATCGGAGGTTTTGATCAGCCGTGAGGAAAACTTCAAAGCCGTTGTCGGCCGCTCGCGCGAGAAGCTCTCCATTTGTGACACCGGCCCAACCCTCCTGCTGTACCGTTCGCACGGCGTGGCCGATTAACTCCCTGGCTAGACGACGAGGAAGCTGCTCATCAAGAAGTACGCGCACTCGCGCTTAGGACCTCATGCGCAGCTTCCAAGGCGGCGATGGCCTGATCGCGTGACACGGACGGAAAGTCATCCAGAAACTCGTCGAGGTTCTGCCCAGCTTCGAGGTAGTCGATGAGGTTGCGCAGCGGTACGCGCGTACCGACAAAGACCGGCGTCCCTCCGAGGATTTCGGGATCGCTATGCACAACGGGACTGCGCTGCTGGGTCATGACGGCAGTTTAGCGCAGCCGGTCGGGCGTTGACACCGGCTCTGCCCCTGCCCTTTTCCGCCAAAGCCTCCCTCTTTCGATGCGGGTATAATCGGCGGTCCGGTTGCGCGGCCAGCGCGCGACCATAAGGAGGCTTTAGTATTAGCTGCCGCTGTTGTCGCTCCACTCCCCACGGCCATCCGCTGCTTCGCGGCGAAGGTCGCAAAAACAAACCCATTAATGTCGCCGTTCGCATGCTGAATTACGAAACGAAGCCAAATGATCCAAGGAAATTAAGGAGTTCTATAAGAAGACATTTGAAAATGGTGAAATCGGCGAGGTTCGGAAACCCGAAAACCCGAGCCACTGCGAGCATCGCAAGGGCCGTCCGGGACTTGGCGAGGACCACTGCGCCCACCTTTCCGAAATTGGCGAAACGAACCCACCGGGCAGGTGCGCGATCATGCCGAAATTACCAAACGAAGCCAAATTATCGAGGAAACTCAAGGGATTTTCTGAACAGGCTGCGACGAAGTCGTACCGTATCACGATGCGGAAGCGCAGAAACAAACCCATTAATGGCAATCGCAACGCAACTCGTGTGAGAATCCGGACGCGATGAAAAAGCCCACAAAGCCACGCATTAGGGCGCGAAAGCTCGACTCCCGCGAGCGATGGCTCGCGCTCCTAGTCCAATACATGGGCGGCACCGAGGAACCCGCGTCGAGGAAGTATTGGGCGCCGCAGTTCGAGACCGCCTCGCGCGCACGCATCCGCGAGATTCAGGAAGAGAAGCTGCTCGCGATGCTGCCGTACCTCTACGAGCACAGCCCCTTCTATCGTGAGAAATTCCGCGCCGCGAAGCTGCGGCCTGACGACATCCGAACGGTTGCGGACCTCGCGCGATTTCCCGTCACCACCAAAAACGAGATGGCCGACAATGTGACGCAAAATCCGCCTTGGGGTAGCTACACGCCTATCGACGATCGCACCTGGGCGAAGAATGGATGGATGGTGTTCTCGACCTCGGGCACGACCACCACGCCGCGCTCGTTTCGCTATACCGCGCTCGATCGCGAAATCTGGGCGCGCACCAGCGCCCGCGCCCTCTATGCGATGGGCATCCGCGCGGGCGACACCGCGCTGACCTGCACCAACTACAATCCGCACGTGTTCTTCTGGTCGACCCACTACGCCTTTAACCTGATGCATGTGACGGTGATTCCCGGCGGCGTGCAGACGGAGCGCCGCGTGCAGATGATCCAGCTCTATCAGCCGAATCTGCTGGTCGCGACGCCGTCGTACTCGCTACATATCGCGAACGCGATGCGCAATGCGGGACTAGATCCGGCATCGAGTTCGATCGCGAAAGTGATTTGCGGAGGCGAGCCGGCGTCGGGGATTCCCTCGACGCGGAAACGCATCGAGCAGACCTGGGACGCCGAGTTCCATGATGTCTTCGGATGCACTGA
>DATGKG010000131.1:0-10899 GCA_035294805.1 Binataceae bacterium (SeqCode)
ACCGTACGATGAACGCGCGTCGAAGCATGATCTTAGCAGATTGGATGCTCGTCTCGGTCACGCCATTCGCATTATTCTGGTTCTCCAGATAACCAATCGCGCCTAAGTCTATGGCCCTCGCGGATAAACTCAGCCTAGGCCGATCAACTCAGCCTGGATTCATTGCGGGCCTGAGGTGCAGCGATTCAAGAGCTCGCTTGCCGTTCTAACGGATATTACGACTGGCAAAAAAGCCTGAGATAAATCCGGCGTCGAACGGCTCAACGCATTATGCCGTTGTCGAGTAGTTCTCTTACGCGATCCTTGTCATAGCCGAGGAAATTCTCCAACACGTATGCGTTATCGCGGCCCAGCGTTGGCGATACACGAGTAGGGCCGCCCGGGGTGCGCGATAGCTTGAAAGGCCATCGCTCGATAGGAACCTTGCCGAACTTCGAATGCTCGAGTTCTACGATGTGTCCGCGATGAACCAGTTGCGGATCCGTTAGCATATCTGTGCTGCTCGCCACCTTCGCCGCTGGAATTTTTCGCGCCTGTAGCTGCAACTCAAGTTCGACGCCATCGCGGTTGCGCGTCCATGCGCTGAGGATCGCATCGAGGTCATCCTGATTCACAAGCCGCGCATCGACGGTCGCAAAACGCGCATCGCGTGCGAGGTCTTCCCGCTTCATCAAGGCGCACAATGCCGACCAATCCGCATCGCCACCGCATGCGATCGCGATCCATGAATCCTCGCCGGCGCACGGATACGCACCGTGCGGCGCCATCAGCCGATCGCGATCGGCGCTCGGACGCTGCACGCGTCCGTTGGCAGTGTATTCAAGAATCGCGGGCGCGAGAAATGTCATCGAGGCTTCCGCTTGCGAAATATCGATGTATTGGCCGCGGCCGGTGCGGCGTCGATATTCGAGCGCGGCGAGAATCGAACTGATCGTGAAACGTGGCGCGACGCAATCGGTGTAGGAGCCATACGGACCGGCGGGTGCGCGATCGGGCCATCCGCACAGATTTCCAAATCCTGAAATCGCGGCCGCGAGGTTTCCGTAACCCGCGAATTTCGAGAACGGTCCGGTCTGTCCCATCAGGCAACTGCTCACCATGATGATGTCGGGCTTGATCTGCTTCAGCGCCGGATAGTCGAGGCCCCACGCGCGCATCGCCTTGGGCGAGAATGATTCCGTGACCACATCGGCCCATCGCACGAGGTCGCGGAAAATCTGCCGTCCGCGCTCATCGCTGAGGTCGAGCGTCACGCCGAGCTTGCCGGCGTTGAGATTCATAAACAAGCCGGAGGTCTCGATGCCGAACTGGCCCTGCACGTAAGGACCGATGGTGCGGCAGGTATCGGGTCGCCGGCTCGACTCGACCTTCACCACTGTGGCGCCATAATCGGAGAGCACACGCGTGGTCGCGGGGCCGGCCATCGCCCAAAACAGATCGACGACCTTCAAACCGGCGAGCGGCATCGCGCCATCGACCGATGTTCTACCCGATGTGCTGCGCGCGGGACGCGTTTCTTCCGTGCGCGGCAGCCATTCGCGCATCACGTCGTCATTATGCTCGCCCAACGACGGCGGCCGGCGTCGATAGGCGATCGGGCTCTCACTGAATTTTGCGAACGCGCCCGCGTATCGCACCTCGGCTTCCAGCTCCGGATGCGCGATAGGCGTCCAGTATCCGCGCGCGTTGAAATGCGGACTGTCGACGACTTCATCGATGGTCGCCACCGGCGCCATCAGCAATGACTTCTCCAGCGCGAGTTTCATCAACTCGGCCTTGGTCAGGCTGCGGGTGAATCGTTCGACGATTCCCTTGAGCCGCTCGAATTCTTCCATCGGCACTTCGCCGGACGACAGCTTTGCGTCCAGCGTCATCCAGTCGGTGTCGCGGGTGGCTTCGTCGCAGAAGCCGTGCTCATACGCGCATTGCATCAAACGGCTGGTCGCGGGGCCGATTGCGGGCCCGAACCATAAGACCGCGACCACGTGGCCGTCGCGCGCGGGCCACACCTGGCGCGCGATGAACTTGCCGGCGCGCACGCCGCCCGATTCGCGTTTGACGCCGACGGTGCCGAGCGACGGAACCAGCGGCTGCGAGAAGGCGGCGACCGAGATCGATTCCTGCGCGGATACGTCGATGTGCTGGCCCAGCCCGGAGCGCAATCGCTCATGATGCGCGATCAATGCCGACGCGGCGCCGTCCGCGCTCGCATGAAGAAAAGCTTGCGGCACTGTGATGCGAAGCGGCGAGCGATCGGCATCGCCCTGCAGCAGCAGCGTTCCGCCCGCGGCAACCAGGGTCAGATCGGTCGCGGCGAAATCAGCCTTGGGGCCGTCCTGGCCGAATGCAGAAATCGAAACGTAAATGAGGCGCGGGTTGAGCGCGGAGAGATCCGCATAGCCGAGGCCTCGCTTTGCGAGGTCGCCCGGCGTGACGGATTCGATCAGGAAGTCCGCGCCGGCGGCGAGCTTGCGCAGCTTGTCGCGATCGGCCTCGCGATCGAGATCGAGTGTGATGCTGCGTTTGTTGCGATTGAAGGCCCAAAATCCAAGCGAGCGATCGCGATGTGGCTGGTCGCGATAGAAAGGTCCGGTATGGCGCGAGCGCGAGCCCTCGGGCGGTTCGACCAGAACTACGTCGGCGCCCAAGTCGCCGAGAATCTGTCCGCACAACTGTCCGCGTTCATCGGAGAGGTCGAGAACCTTGTATGGAGAAAGCATCGCGCGCTCCCTCGGCGGTCTCGACACGAGGCCGCGCTAGCCGAAATGTGGTGTGACCTTTTCGGCCTCGAATTCTCAGCCCGCTGAGATCAGTCGTCAAGCCTTAAGCGGTGATGGACTACGGAATCCCGAATTCGTCCGAGGTTGGGCAGGTGCAGACGGCGAAGCCGGAGGCGTTGCCGACCAGACCTCCACACGTCGTGATCAGTAAGTTCGACTCGCTCGGATCGGCGGTCCCATTATTGGTGAGAGGCACTTCGGTCAGGCTCGAGATGCCGGAAAAATTCTGCGCGTGAGTGATCCATCCGTTTAAGGTGGGCGTGGGCAGATAACTCCGCAGCGGAGAACATTGGTTCAGATTGCCGACGTTGTTGGGCGTCGCTGTGACGATCTGGATGACGCCCTTATTCGGCGGCTCCCCGACCCATAGGCTTCCAATGACGCTCTTGATGCTGCCGTAGCGGATCTGGTTCGGCGTCAATAGGCATCCGCAGCATTCCCCCAATTCCTCGCGCGTATCGAAGATATAGATCATCGCGCAGAGGTTGCCGCTCGCGGCGGTAGGATTTTCCAGCCTGATCATGTTGTCCAGCGTCGAGCCGTTACCGAAATCGAAGTAGCCGCTGAAGAAAGTGTCCTGACCGCTGCCGGAGTTCGAGGCGCCGAGGGTGCCGCCGCGCCGCAGTGACGCCGCATCGGCGCGCGAAGTAACCATCGTGACGACAGCCAACGCGATGGCGATCGTCGCGAGAATTGAAAGGCAATCCGAGCGGTTGCGCATTTCCCTCCCTCCTTGCCAATGCGATGCGGCGCGCGCTTGCGACTATCCAGGCGGCGTCGTCAGGGTCGTCGTTGATGATGCCGTCATCGTCGACCTCGGCGCGCTCATCCTCGATGCGCGGGGGCGGCGGTGTGACGCTATCAGAAAGCGGCTGCGGCAGGATAATGTTTCGGAGGTTCCATTGATGCGACACTCATCTGTTCTTGGTGATGCGCAACATCGGCGAAATTTGAACGCCATAGCTTGCGCTTCATGACGCAAGCGCTAGCCTTGTACCAGATCGTTCGAACAACATCACCCTGAACGACTGTCGGCATTCCACCGGAGTCCCATCCACCGGAGTTCAATGTAATGAGTCGACTATCGCGCTTCCTGACTCTTCGCTCTTTCCGCGCACTACTAAAAACCATCGTGACCGGTTCGGCGCTTTTCGTGATCGCGCTCGCGATGCCCATGTTTGCGATGGCGAAGGCGAAACCGAAGACGCCGCCCTTGCCGGTCATCGGCGATGTGTTGATTTCCGGCGGAATCGGCGCGGATCACAACGCGTCCAGTTCCGCGGAATTTTACAGCGTGAAGAAGCGAACTTTTTATACCACCGGCTCGATGACGACCGCCCGCGCGGGACATCAGCTCGACTGGTTCCAGCAATCGACGGAGCGCACGACGAATTCGGGCATCGCGCTGGGCGGGTTCACCGGCTCTGCGACGCTCGCGCTTGGCTCGGTCACGTTCAACATTCAGACGTTAGCCTCGATCGACGTGTACGATCTGGCCACCGGCGCGTTTACTGCCGATACCGCATCGACCGCGGCGATGCAGAGCCCGCGGGCCTTGTTTGCCTCCATCGCGCTTCCCGGAGATTCGATTCTTACCAGCGATCCGTCGCTGGGAGGGCACGTCGTCGCGGTCAGCGGGCTTTGCGACGCCATCTCGCTCGAGGATTGCCGCAGCGCCGACATTATCCATCCTGCCGATGACCATACCTCGCCGACCTCCAATCCAAAGGTAGCGGTCTTTTTCGATACGCTGACTTATCTCGACGCCAGCCAAACCATACTAATGGCGGGCGGCTTCGACGATCTTGCGGGCAGCACCAGTTCCAGTGCCGAAATCTATAGCCCGGGCGCCGCTGAGACTTTTGCGCTGACGCCGACTTCGATGGCGCACGAGCGCGCGGGGCATACCGCGACCGAACTGGCCGACGGCACGGTACTCATCGCTGGAGGCGTGGAAAATTCGGGCGGCACTCTTACCGCTACCAATACGGCCGAGATTTATGATCCGGTGCATCAGACCTTTACAGTTGCGCCGAATATGAATACCGCGCGCTTTGGACATACGGCGACGCTGCTCAAAAACGGCAAAGTGCTTATTGCGGGCGGGTTGAACGGAAGTGCCAGCCTGGCGGTGACTTCGAGCAATAGCCAGGTATCGATCGCGTTCACCAACGAGACCGGATCGATTTTGAACACGGCGGAGATTTACAATCCGGCGACCAGGACTTTCACCTGCGTCGGCGGCGTCATCAAGAAAACCGGACAATGCAGAGCGAGCATGAGATCGTCGCGTTTCGAACAAACCGCGACCGCGCTCGATGACGGTGACGTTCTGCTCGCGGGAGGGTTCGGGGCCGCAGGCAAAGCCACCCCGGGCATTCTCAACACCGCCGAGCTATTCCATGGCGCCAGGTTCGTCGCCGCTCGCAAGATGAACAGCGCTCGCGCGCTCCACGCCGCGACGAAGATTATGCCGTAGCGGACAAACGGTAACGCGCCGGGCGATCCGCGTTCGATCTAGGCCGCGTCGTCCGGGTCGTCGTTGATGATGCCATCATCGTCGACCACGGTGCGCTCGTCCTCGATGGGCGTGGGCGGCAGCGGAGTGACCGTATCAGAAAGACGGCGCGACACGATAATGAATGCGGAGTGCGCGATCATGCGATGCATCGGGCGCACGCTCATTCCCTTCACCTGCCAAAATCGCAGCATCGTCTCGAACGATTCGATCTCGCCGAACGAGGGTGACTGCTGCAGCGCCTCGCAGGTGTCCTTGAGCTGGACCGTGGTGGGGACGTAGCAGACCAGCACGCCGCCCGCGCGCAACGCCTTCGCCGCGATGGGCAGGGCGCGGCCCGGCTCCGGCAAATCGAGGAACAGGCGGTCGACGCCGGTTTCCTCGAAGCCCTGATAGAGGTCGTGCAGACGCAGCGTCCAGTTCGGCGCATCGCCGAAAAATGTCGCGACGTTCTTGCGCGCCGCCATCGCGAAGTCCTCGCGAATCTCATATGAGATGACGCGTCCATTGGGCCCGACCGCACGCAGCAGCGCGATCGTCAGCGCGCCCGCGCCAGTCCCGCCCTCGATCACGGTAGCGCCCGGGAAAACATCGCCCCATATCAAAAGAGGGCCGGTATCTTTCGGATAGATGACCTGGGCGGCGCGCGGCAGATGCGGAATCAAGTCGGCATACGTGGGGCGCAGCGCGAGGTACATCTCGCCGGAGGAAAACTTTACCCGCGAGCCTTCCTCGACGCCGATGACGTCATCGGCCATCAGCTCTCCGCGGATGAGCAGTTTGACGCCGGGGCGGAGGATCTTGAGGTAGCGGCGGCCTTTTCGATCGATGAAGAGGGCGGCGTCGTTGGGTTTGAAGTGGGAATCCAAGGTTTTACGGATATTCGTGTGGGCATCATCGCGCAAGGAGGACCGAGCAAAACCACAGAGATGCGGAGACACGAAAAAATTAGACACCAGATGCGGCCCGGAGCGGGCCTGTCCGTATATCCTTATAGATTCCTTTCAGGGCCGCTGCGACCCGCATCTTTTCTTCTTTGTGTCTCTGTGCCTTTGTGGTTTTGCCTGCTCCGACCTCCTTCCCTACTTGACCCTTCGGACAACCGCAATTAGGTTGGTTGGCGACCGATTCAGCCGGCGATTCATATGCCCCGCGCGTGTGAACACCGGCTTGATGCTTTATAATAGATTCGAGGTCAGGGTTTATGGCTGAGAAAAAAGCGAAAACAGCAGAAAAGAATCCCGGCGAAGTCCAGCATAAGCATCTATGCATCGAGTGCGGTGGGGAGAGCAAGGTGACGCGCTTTGCCGGTTTCGGGCGCAAAGGCTTCTATTTGGTGTGCGAGAAGAACGCCAGTCACGTGGGCCGGCTCCGCTAGATTCACAGTCCGGCAACGGAGGCATGCGACGATGGGGCGGACCAAAAAGACGGCTAAAGCCTCCAAGAAAGACAAGTACGGCAGCTTCGATGATTTGACCGAAGAAGCCGACGAAGATGCGGATCTTCCCAAGGACGAAGCCGGCAGACGCAAGATCAAGCGTCAGTACACCGACTTGCTCGGAATTCGCATCGAGAAGCTGCGGGGCAGGATTCTCAATCGCGAGCGCATCAACAAGACGATCGAGGGGATTTACTACATCTGCTTCGACTGCCTGAAGGTGTGCCATTCGCTCGACGACGGCCTGACCGAGGATGCCGAGAACGCGCAGAACCTGTGCTCCGCATGCAGCAAGACGCGCGCGCAGGCCGCCGCGGCAGAGGCGAAAGCGGCGGCCGCCCCCTCGCACGCGCCGCGCAGCTCACGCAAACGGGCCTCGGCCTAACCGCACCAGACATTCCGGGCAACACAGATAGGGTGGATCACAACAAGAGATGGCGCTGCAGCTAATTCCTCCGGATATCAATCTCGATTTTGTCGGCAAACGAAAGTTTTTTGTCGGCTTCTCGCTGATCATCAATATCACCTCGCTTATTCTGTTGTTCACGGTCGGCCTCAACTACGGGGTCGATTTCTCGGGCGGCAGCGTGGTGCAGATTCGGATGACGCAGAAGGTCAGTCCGGACAGTATCCGCAAAGCGCTGGTGCCGCTGGATTTGGGCGAAGTATCGGTGCAGGACTTCGGCAGCAGCGGACAGGAGTTCCTCGCGCGGTTCGAAAAACCCAAGAGCATCGGCAGTATCGGCCCGCGGATCGAAGAAGCGCTCGCCAAGCAATTCGGGCCGAACAACGGCAAGGTGGTGCGCGTCGAAACGGTAGGCGCCAAGGTCAGCAAGGACCTCAAGTTCGATGCGATCGCGGCAATCACGGTCGCCACTCTGCTGATGGGCGTGTTTATCGCGGTGCAGTTTCGCCACGTCAGTTGGAGCTTCGGCACCGGCGCCGTCATCGCGCTCGTGCATGACGTCCTCGTGGTGCTGCTCGCGCTTATCATCAGCAGGCTCGAGTTCGACCTTACAACGCTGGCCGCGTTGCTGACGGTCATCGGTTATTCGGTGCATGACACCATTATCGTGTCCGACCGTATCCGCGAAGACGCTAGCAAGCGGCGGCGCGAGACGCTCGCGGTGGTGATGAATCGCGCGATCAACGAGACCCTCTCGCGCACCATTCTGACGTCCGGCACCGCGATCTCCGTGCTGATCGCGCTGCTCGCGCTGGGCGGTCCAATTCTTCGCCCGTCGGCGTTCACGCTGCTGGTCGGCTTCATCACGGGAACCTATTCGTCGGTCTATATCGCGGGTCCGGTCGTGCTGTTCTGGGAGAGTCGGGTGAATATCAAGACGCCGCGTCCGCCCAGCGCGCGCGCTGCTTAAGCCGCGCTACTATTCTCCACAAAAGGATTCCCTCTTTCTCCGCGTGGCGGATGAGTTAACAATGTTGATGATGGATGCGGTGAAAAAATCCACGGAGAAACCGTCGGCGACGCCCGCCGAAACGAAGGAGCAGCCTACCCGTCGCGGACGGCTGCTGGTGGTCGAAGATTCCGAGAGCAGCCGCGCGATGGTTTGCGATCATCTTCGCGACGAGCATTTCGACTTCGACGAGGCGGAGAATGGCGCGGTCGCGGTCGAGCGCGCGCGAACGACACGCTACGAGCTCATCCTGATGGACATCATGATGCCGATGATGGACGGCTACGAAGCCATCCGGCGCATCCGGCAATCGGAAGAATCTCACGGGCTCGAGCGTACACCTATCATTGCGTTCACCGGGTCGTCATTCGAGGAAGATATCCAGCGCGCGCTCGATAGTGGCGCCAATCTGCACATCAGCAAGCCGGTCAAGAAAGAAGCGCTGATGGAGGCGATCAAGAGTCTCATTCGGCATGAGTTCGCAGAAACGGGCAGCCGCAAGCATTCGACGTGACCTTCGAGCTGAAAACCGCGCGCGGTCCATATCGGTTGGCGCTCGCGAAGGAGCCCGAGAAGCTTCCTCATGCAACGCTGCTGACATTGAGCCTCGAACGTCTCGACGGCATCGAAAAGGTGACGCTCCAATGCCGCATCGCCTCGGCAATCGCGCCGTCTAGCGATTCGTCGGAACTTCTCGCGAAGGTCGCGAGATGGATCGAGCGCGAATTCGAGATGACGCGCGAGAATGCGCTGAAATCGATCCGTAGCGAGCGCACGCTGATGGTACTCGTGTTCGACGCGGAGAGTCGCGGACCATTCTGAAAGAGGAAGAGTTCGGACAAAACACCAAGACACCAAGACCGGACGAGTGGCACTTGATCGAGGCGCAGGATCAAGAGGCCGTGGATTCGGAACCAGACACAGATGCGGCCCGCAGCTGCCGGCCCGCTCCGAAGCCACGGCTTCCTGATCGCGCGCCTATCGATCAACTACCACTCGTCCGACTCTTGGTGTCTTGGTGTTTTGTCTGTATCTCTGCTCCTATGCCTCCCACCATTCGCCCCGCCATCGATGCCGACGTCCCGGAACTTTCCCGCCTCGTGCAGGGAATCGCCGCCTACCACGAATCCGTCGATGACCGCGTCCGCTACGATTGGGAAGTCGTGCGCAAAGCTCACGAATGGCTCGCCGTAGTGCTCCATCGCGACCATCATGCGATATGGGTGGCAGACGCCGGCGACGGCAGGCTGGTTGGCTATCTATGGGTGCATCTGCGGCGCTATCGCGATGCGCGGGTACCTCCTGTATGGGGGTACATCGCGCATGCGTTTCTCGAGGAGGCATGGCGCGGCAAGGGCATCATGCGGCCGATGCTCGATAATGCGTGGCAGTGGTTCCGCGAGAAGGGCATGACGCATGTAACGCTGGGCGTCATCCATCGCAACTGGATTGGCTCGTCGGCGTGGTACAAGTTCGGCTTTGAGGACTACAACCACGAGCGCTTGCTGATCCTCAAAAACAAACCCACTTGAAGAAAATGCGGCGTCCGGCCTGCCTGGCCTGCGACACGTTCCAAAGATAGAGGAATCGAGCCGTAACTCGTCAAAAGCCCGAAAAACAAAGCCATTATGCTAGTCAATTCAGCATCAGTTTGGCTTAAATGCGCTTGACATCGAACGCGGTTTGTCTTAATAGCCTCGTTCGGTCGTCTATTATTTTGGAGACCGACAATTGCTTGATTCCATTGATGATCGGCCTTGGAATGGCTATATTCGACTTGTAAGGTCCACTATTATTTGAAACGATTCGTGACTAGAGTAGAAGCCATGCCCAAGCTGCCCATTTACATGGATAATCACGCGACGACTCCGGTCGATCCGCGCGTCATGGAGGCGATGCTGCCGTACTTCACCGAGAAGTTCGGCAACGCCGCCAGCCGCAACCACAGTTTCGGATGGGAAGCGGAGGAGGGCGTCGACCGCGCGCGCAATCAGATCGCGGCGCTTATCGGCGGCAAGTCCAAGGAAATCATCTTTACCAGCGGCGCCACCGAGTCCGACAACCTCGCGATCAAGGGCGTGCTCGAATTCTACAAAGACAAGGGCAACCACATCATCACCTGCGTCACCGAGCACAAGGCCGTGCTCGATAGTTGCCGCGCGCTCGAGCGTACCGGCAAGGCGACGGTGACTTATCTCAAGGTCGACAAGTACGGGATGGTCGATCCTGATGACGTGCGTAACGCCATCACCGACAAAACCGTGCTCATCTCGATCATGTACGCCAACAACGAGATTGGCACAATTCATCCGATACGCGAGATCGGCAAAATCGCGAAAGAGAAGGGCGTCATCTTCCATTGCGATGGCGTGCAGGCCGCCGGAAAGATTCCCGTCGACGTGGAAAAGGACGGTATCGACCTGCTCGCGATGAGCGGTCACAAAATTTACGGACCCAAGGGAGTCGGCGCGCTATGGGTTCGCTCGAAGGGGCCGCGCGTGCGCCTGACGCCGATCATCGATGGCGGTGGTCATGAGCGCGGAATGCGCTCGGGCACTCTGAACGTCACTGGCATCGTCGGATTCGGAAAGGCATGCGAAATTGCACAGCACGATATGGACGAGGACAACAAGAAGCTCCTCGAACTGCGCAACAAGCTACAAGCGGGGCTGTTCGAACGCCTGGATGAAATTTATCTCAACGGGCATCCCACTGAACGGCTTCCCGGAAACCTCAACGTCAGCTTTG
>DATGKG010000132.1:0-12681 GCA_035294805.1 Binataceae bacterium (SeqCode)
CATCGCATCGGTGCGCGCGAGCGTCTGTAAAAAGCGCTCGCGGTCCCGATCGAGCATGTCGACATAGGCGAGGATGTGATGTGCGAGCGAGACCGGCTGCGCGCGCTGCATGTGTGTATAGCCGGGCATGACGGTATCGACGTGGTCAGTGGCGACATCGAGCAACGAGGTACGCAGCCGTTCGATCGATGCGATAACTGAGCGGATCTCATCCTTCAGAAACAGTCGCAGATCCAGCGCAACCTGATCGTTGCGCGAGCGCGCCGTATGCAGCTTACGTCCGGCGTCGCGGGCGATCTCGATCAATCGACGCTCGATCGCGATGTGGATATCTTCGTCGGCGACATCGAACTTGAACTTGCCCGCATCGATCTCGCGCTCGATAGCGCGAAGCCCTTTCGCGATCTTTTCCGCATCCGCGCGTGCGATGAGTTTGACCTTCGCGAGCATATTCGCATGCGCGATCGAACCGCGGATGTCATGGCGATAGAGCCTGCGATCGAACGGCAGCGATGCAGTGAACGCCTCGACCTCGGGCAGCCGCCCCTTGGCGAATCGTCCACGCAGGATATTGCCGGATGCAGGCGTCGCCCGTTTTCCGCGCCCCGCCATCAGGAAGATGAATTCATTTGACGAGATACACCGCGTCGCCGAGGTGGACACGGCCGTCGCCCTCGATCGAGGTAAACGCGCCGAGGTTGGCCTGATGCCGCTGCACTGTGGTGCGCAGAATCGCGAGGTCGCGCGGGAGATCCTGCTGCGCGTGCGTCGTCATCACGCATCGCAGGGCCGGTTGAATCGAGGTGATCTTCAGGCTGTCGCCGATTTCGAGCACGCCGCCAACCCACTCGTCCTCGACGAAGCCGCGCGCGTCGTCGCCGGTATCGACCAGCATGTTGGCGCGAAAGCGGCGATAGTCGAAATCCGATGCGCCCTCGGTCAAGCCGCGCATGTGCGCGAGCGTTCCCGTCGCGATCAGATGAAACGTCGCGGAATCGAGATAGCTGCCTTTGTGAAGCGCGAAGTAGTCCGGCATCTGATCCGCTTTCAGCCCCGGTATGACATTGCCGACCGGATTGTCGGCGAAGATGGTCGCGGGATCGATGCCGGCGCGCTCTCCCGCCGGATTCGGTTTGTGTTCGAGATGGACGCCATGGCCGAGCGCTTCTGAGACGGCGTCCGAGGCTTTAGCATCGTCGGCGTGAATCGCGCGGCCATCGGGCAAGGTGATTTTCACCGGCGGCAGATTGTCCGCCGCTGGCGTGCCTTCGTATTCCGCATGGAACTTGAGCAGGCCAGCGAATTGTTTTGCCGACGCGATGCGCCGGTTCTCGAGGTCGCGCAGGGCCCACGCGCGATCGCCCATCACGCCTCGCGAAGTAATGTGCAACTCGTCGAGCTGCTCCCCGAGCATCGATTTTACCGGAAAGCGCCACAGCGCTTTGACGGTTCCGACCTTACGGCGTTCCATAGGCTTCTCCTCTACAGGCCCTCGCGAACTTTCGGCTCCGATGATTTCTTCGGCCCTTTGTCGTCGCGCGGATGCGTCGCGTTGAAGTCGCGGATCGCCTTGAGCACCGCGCCGCTCGCCGCCTTCATCAGCTCTTCCTTCTTCGCGGTCACGCGCTCCGCGGATCGCTCGATGGGCCGGATGAGGCCGTTGACGCGCGGCATCACATAGCGCGCGATCATCTCATAGCTGCGCAGTTGCTGCTCGCGAGTGGTCCAGTCGTGCCCGAATCCGAGGATGGTGCCGAAGCCGCCCGAGAGCTCCTGCAAACGCGCGATTTTCTCGATCGCGTCGTCAGGTGTACCGATGATCGCCCCGCCGAATTCGGTCATCCGCTTCGCTGCTTCATAGCCGTCAGCGAACGGATGGCGTTGCGGGCTGCCGAGGATGCCTACGATGTACTCGTTTTGCCATCGCTTGAGGCCGTTAGCGACTTCGCGCAGCGCCTGCTCCTTTGAGTCCGCGAGATGGAACGGGATAACGATGCGCCATTCGCGCCGATCGATGGAATGGCCGAACTCCTTCGCCGAGACCTCGCCGAAATGCCATTGGGTCGGCAGCGCCTGCAATCCTTCTTCCGAATACGACGCAACCGACAGCACGCCGACGCCATACTTTCCGGCGCATTTCATGCCGGATGGTGAAATTGTCGACGCGCACGCGACCGGAATCCGCTCCTGCAGCGGGCGAATCTGCAGCGCGGCATCATGCAACTCGAAGAATGATCCCTTGATGGTGACGGGCTCGTCCTCATTGAGCAGACGCATGATGGCGCCGAGTCCTTCGTCCATCCGCTCGCGCTGCGTGTTCGGATCGATGCCGAGCATGAACGCGTCAGACGGCAGCGCGCCCGGGCCGACGCCCAGCATCGCGCGCCCGCGGCTCATATGGTCGAGTTGCACGATGCGTTGCGCGACATTGAACGGATGATGATACGGAATCGAAACCACCCCGGTGCCAAGTTTGATGCGCTTGGTGCGCATCGCGGCGCCCGCGAGGAACATCTCGGGCGAGCCGATGGTTTCCCATCCGGCGGAATGATGCTCGCCGACCCAGAATTCGTCGTAGCCGAGATTGTCGAGCCATTCGGCAAGCTCGAGGTCGCGCTCCAACTGCAGCGTCGGATGCTCGCCGATCGGATGATGGGGCGCTAGAAAAACCCCGAAGCCGAGATGATGATTCATTGCGGAACTCCTTCGCGATCCAATGTGACCTTGTGCAACTTGCGCCGTCAGGCTCGATAGCTGATCGCTTTGCTTATCGGCTTGCAAAAACGGCGGTGTGTGCGGAATCCAGATACTCGTCGAGGCGCGTGATGTGCCCGCCCTCAACCGTCGCGATGATACACGCGGGCAGTGCGATTTCCTTGTCCTTGAAACGTCCGCGCAGGACGTGTTGCTGAACGAATCCGGTCGGCGTGGGCTGACGGCGCACGTCGGTGTATTTCACGCCCTTGATGTTATGGATGACCCATTTCAGCGTCACGAGATTCTGCTCGACACTCTGCGCGATACCGTCATTGTTGTGCCAGATTTTGGTGTCAGGCGTGTAGATGTTGCGGATCGCGTCGACATCGCCATTTTCGATGGCAACGAAAAGTTTCTCGGCAATCTGCATCGCTGATTCGTTCATGCTCGCCATCCCTAGTGCGCCGCAATTGGAGTCGCGGTGGCGGTCGATACTGGAGGCGTTGCCGGCGGCATCGGCGTCGGCAAGGGAGAGACGATCGGCGCCGGAGTCATCATCATGGCGATCGGTGTAGGTGTCGGCACACTCACCGTCGGCAGCGATTCATTGGAAATCGGCGTCGCGGTTGCTTCCGGAGTCGGCGTCGCGGGCGGACTCATCAGCGCAGTGCCGACGCCATAGACGTACACCATCTGTCCGCCAAGCGAACCGATATACAAGAGGATGCCGGCTGAGACGACTGCGAAGATAAGATAAACCGCGCGCGAACCGCCGAAGAATCCGATCGCCTCGATGAGGATTCGCCATACGGCGAGCACGCCGAACACGACCGCCATATAGGTGCCGAGCGTCGCATGCCGATGCAACACGGCCTTCGCGGGTTCCGACAGCGCGTTCCATACGCGATCCGCTTCCATTCCGCCGGTGAAATACGAGGCTCCCGCGGCTATCGCGCCGAGGACCATCAGTAGCAGCGCCGTGTATCGAATCCAGATCCGCGAAGGCGCCAGGCTGGCGACCAAATCGATTAGGACACCGATTACGAGCAGACCGATGGTGAAATGATCGACAACGGGGTGCAGGTCCCAGGTTTGTAGGTGCGTGAGGATCGTGTCCATCAATTAGCGCTACTCCTGCCCGTCACATGGTCCCTGTTGTATGGCAAAGGGCGTCCGCGCGGGCAAAACGACTCGCGCGAATATCGAATCCTATAATGGCGACGGGACGCGGGCCAACTGCGCTCATGGGCTCGCTGTCGACGCAGGAGGTATCTCGGGAGTTGGCGCCGCCGCCGGCGACTCCATGGCGGAGGTCGTCGTCTCGGCGGTCGGAGTTGAACTCGCTTCGGGCGTTGGCGTCGGCGTGTTCGAGGTCTCCGGCGTGGGAGTCTCCGTTATCGATGGCGACGCGGTCGGCGTCGGCGCGGCGACTGCCGGAGGCGTGGGGCTCTTCTGATCGACGCGCACTTCGGTTCCCGTGACATCGCCCCACGCGCGCTGGAAGAAGAAATATCGCAGCGCTGCCGAAGGCGTCAGCGTCGCGAGGCTCGGATCCCACCTTTCATCGAGGGTGAAGTCGTAGGTCTGGAGCAGGTTGGGGTGCTTTTCGGCCGAGGTCGGCGCGACCACCAGGTCCGCGTCGGCGGCGGAATCGGCGGGCTTCAGATCCCGCAGATACCATCGCGCGACCGGACCATCTTCGGCAAAAAAGACCGTTCCGCGATCAGTCACGGCGCGTTCATCGTGACTGAATTCCTGCTCGGCAATCGTCGTGGTCGCGGGGTCGGTCCAGAACAGGAGCATGTGATGCGCCCATGACGCCTCCGATGGATCGGGCGCGACGTGTACGAAATTGGTCGCGAGCTGGACATAAAAAGTGAGCAGCGCGAGCGCGAGGATCGGATAGCGGACGACGCGCCACGCCTCGGTTCGATGAATCAGGTCGATGAGCGCCGCGCCCAGCAGCGCGGCCGGCACGATCATCATCACGAGCCAGTCGTGGCGGCGCGCGGGATCGGCGAAAAAGAATAGCGCGGAAAAAATCGTCCACAAAAATGCCACCGCGGCAATTCGCCTGCGAAGCTGAAACGTCATGAACGCAAGCGCGCCCAGCACGGCCGCAGTCACAATCGCGAACTCATAGAACGCGAGTGCGGGAAGATAGAAATCGAGGCCGCCGCGCAAATCCGGATGCAGGACCGGAGTCCATTGCTGCATCGCGCCGAATAGCATCGGCAGCAGCAGGTTGCGGCGTCCCAGCGCCGATTCGAAAACCACGAACACGCCGGCTGCGATCGCGAGGCAAAAAATAAGTTGCGCCGAGCGCCGCTCCCACCACACGCGCATCCCGATCACCGGATGGCGCCGGAAGAATAATTCGAAGAGCCCCATCAGGATGAGAATCGCAAGGAACATCGCGGCAATCGGAAACACGATCGCTTCGGCCGTGAGTGCGAGCGCGATTGCGACTGCGATGCCGGCGACCTTCAGCGTGTCGCCGCCGCCGGCCATCGCGAACATCAATGCGAGCGCGACGACGACCAGCGCGATCGCTGGTATCGCCGCCGAAGTGGAACGCGAGAACCAGGTCAGCGTAGGCGACAAGGTCAGCATCGTCGCGAATGCGAGCGCACCCGCACGTCCGAGATGGCGTCGCATCGCGAAGGCCGCACCGATCAGCAATAGGCCGAACATCGCGGCGATGATCCTCGCACCGTAGTCGCTCGCGCCGAATGCCAGCATGAGGCCCGCGCGAAGCGGATCGATCCATCCTGAGGCTCGCGGTTCCGTCGCCATCAGCGCGAGGCCTTTGGTCGTCATGTCGCGCGCGAACAGCGCCTGCGACGCCTCGATGGAATTCAGCGGACGCAGGCCCAGCCCGCCGAGGCGGGTGAGCATCGCATACAGCGCGATGGCGGCCCAGCCGAAATGCTCAATCGTCATCACATATATGGGAACATCGAGACGGTCGTCGCTAAGGCTGGGCGGCGGCGGTGGTCCCGGGCTGGGCGCCGGCGGGCGCGGTCGCGGATCGCCGCCTTCGATGCCGAGGTGCCATTCGTCGATGTCGCGAGGGTTCTGGTCAGGCATCAGTGAGGATCAAGTTTACGGACATGTAAAATGTTATGCCAAACGGCATTGCGACGCTTGAGCATTCGAGATGTGAAGTTCATTGTTAGGAGTCGGTGTCAGCAATTTTTCCATTACTGATTCTCAAGCGCGAGCATAATGGCCGAGCGAACTACCAATACGCGGCGAACTGTCAACGGCATTCTGTCGTTTATCGCGCTGGCCGCGTTGATCGCCCTGTTCTTCGAGTATCGGCACCAGGTCTCGATTAGGCATCCGCCGCGCTTCAGCGTCTCGCTCAGCCATCTCCCCTACTACGCGTTCTGTTCCTTCTACCGGATGTTGATCGCGTACATCATCTCGCTGATTTTCTCGATCGTCTATGGACTGGCGGCGACGCGCGGCCGGGTCTGGGAGCGCGTACTGATTCCAGCGGTGGACATCGCGCAATCGGTGCCGGTGGTGGGTTTTTTTCCCGCCGCGGTTTTCTTCTTCGTCGCCTTGGCGCACGGCAGCCGGCTCGGCGTTGAGATGGCGGCAATCTTCCTCATCTTCACCAGCCAGGCGTGGAACATGACGCTCGGCGTGTTCGAGGCGATTCGAACCATCCCGAATGACTCGATCGAAGCGCTGGAGGCATTCGGCGTGCGCGGGTGGCTGCGGCTGCACCGCCTCTATCTTCCCGCGATGGTGCCCAAGCTGGTGTACAACTCGATCCTTTCGTGGGTCGCAGGATGGTACTTCCTCATCGCATGCGAAATCATCACGGTCGGGCCCGCGCACTATCGGCTTCCCGGACTCGGCAGCTACCTGATGGAAGCGGCGGACCGCGGCGAGAACATGAATCTGGTCAGCGGACTCATCACGCTGCTGATCATCATCACCTTGATGGACATCGTGGTATGGCAGCCGCTCACGGCATGGTCGGAGAAGTTCCGCTATGAGTTCGCGGCGTCCCCGCAGTCGGCCGCGATATCATTCGGCATGACGGAACTTTTTCGCGCCGTCGGTCCCTCTGTCATGCGCGCGATTCGCACCATTACTCGTCCGACAGTGCGGGCGTTTTGGCAACTGACCGCGGCGCTGCCTCATATTCCGTCGGCGAAGGAAGTTCCGGCGATAGCGCGCGTCGCCACGATGCTGCGCTTCGTTGCGATTGTCGGCATCGGCGCCTTCTTCGCATATGGCGTCGCGGAAGGAATCCTCGCGCTGCTCCATACGCTGGCGCAGCCGTGGCCGGCGCAGGTCAAATTGATCCCGCTCGCGACGTTCTACTCTTCGCTGCGAATGATCATCGCCTATGCAATCTCGCTGGCGTGGACGCTGCCGGTTGCGCTCGCGGCCAGCGACAACATTCGCTTCCGGCGCATCGTCGCACCGATCGCAGAAATCGTCGGATCGCTGCCGGCTACAGCGCTATTCCCGGTCATCGTCGTGTTCGTGATCAAGGTGACCGGCGGAATGAACCTCGCTTCCGTCCTGCTCATCCTCACCGGCATGCAGTGGTACCTGATGTTCAACCTACTCGCGGGAGTGAATCAGATCCCCGAAGACTTGAAGGAGGCCGCGCGCGCATTCGGCCTTTCGCGCGTGGCTACCTGGCGTAAGCTGGTGATCCCCGCGCTGACGCCATCGCTCATTACGGGCAGCATCACGGCGTGGGGCGGCGGATGGAACGCGCTGATACTTTCGGAATATTTCATCTATCGAAATCATACGTACCAGGTGACCGGCCTGGGTCAACTACTCGACGTGGCGACCTATGAAACCGGCAACGGGGTGATGATCCTGCTGAGCCTGTTGTCGATGGTGGCGGTCGTATTAGTGTTGAACCACTTCGTCTGGCGCCGGCTGTATGACATCGCGGCAGAACGCTATCGAATCGACTATTGAACCGATGCCGGCGCGACTAGCAATATGAAGCCGACCGATTCCGAACCTCCACCATGGCGCTCCTCGATCTCAAACACGTCTCCAAGGGCTATCCACACAATAAGGGCGTGCTGCCGGTGCTCGAGGACGTGTCGTTCACCGTCGAGCAGGGCGAGTTCATCGCGATCGTCGGCCCGTCAGGTTGCGGAAAATCCACATTAGTGCGGATCATCAATGGCATCGTGCCGGCAACCTCAGGACAGGTGCTTTACAACGGCAAGCAGGTCGATGGCATCAACCTCGAATGCGCGCTGGTCTTCCAATCGTTCGCGCTGCTGCCGTGGATGACGGTCAAGGCTAACGTTGAAATGGGCCTCGAAGCGCGCGGCGTAAGTCCTGAGGAGCGCGAGAGAATCGCGAGTGTGTATATAGACAAGGTCGGCCTCGACGGTTTCGAAGAAGCCTATCCGCGCGAGCTTTCCGGCGGCATGAAGCAGCGGGTCGGCTTCGCACGCGCGCTGGCGGTCGAACCCAAGGTGCTGCTGATGGACGAGCCGTTTTCCGCACTCGACGCGTTGACGGCGATCACGCTGCGCGAGGAACTGCTCGACATCTGGCATTCGCCCGACATGTCGGTGCACACGCTGGTGATGGTGACGCACATTATCGAGGAAGCGGTCGAGCTCGCCGATCGCATTATCGTAATGTCGTCGCATCCGGGACGCATCGCCGCGGACATCCGGGTGGAAATCAAGCGTCCGCGCGATCGGCGCACCGATGAGTTCAATCATCTGGTCGACAAGGTCTTCTCGCTGATCGAGGAGCGCACCTGATGGCTGAGCAGATCAATCCAATTCCGGATTGCCAGCTCACCTGGATATTCGGACTGCTCGAGACGCTTGAGGATCGCGGCGGGCGCGACGACGGATATCGCATCGCGCGCGATCTGCAATTCAACTTCTCGGATCTCCTCAAGGTGATGAAGGCGGCCGAGATTCTCGGCTTCGTGACGACTCCTTCCGGCGATGTGGTGCTGGAGCCGCTGGGTAAGCAATTTCTCAAGCTCGACGTCAATCAGCGTAAACTGTTGCTGCGCGAGCAGCTCAAGAAACTTCCGCTGTTCGCATATTTTATCCGGCTGCTGCGCGCGCAACCGGACCATTCGCTGCCCAAGGAAATTGTGCTCGAGCATCTCGCGATGCTGCTGCCGAACGAATCGCCGCAAAAACAATTCAACACAATAGTGAATTGGGGTCGCTACGCAGAGCTTTTCGGCTATAACAAGGACGAGGACCGTTTCTATCTCGACCACGAATAGTCGTAAGTTTTAAGAGTAACAATCCTTCGAGCGAGGCCCGAAGGGGGCGCGAAGCGCCGCGACGCAGTCGCCCCGAGGCGGAGCGAAGCGGAGTCGAGGGAAAATAAAGGAGACAAACATGGCAAGCGAAGCTGAAAAAATCGTCAACGACTTTTGCAAAGCGTTCGAGAGCAAGAACCTCGAATCGATCATGGGCTACTTCACCGACGACGCCGTCTATCACAACATTCCGATGAAGCCGGTGAGCGGCAAGGCCGCGATTCGCGCGACCGTCGAATCGTTCATGCCGAAGAATCCCAGCGACAAGATCACTTTCAAGATTCTGCACACCAGTTCGACTGGAAATGTCGTATTCAACGAGCGCGTCGATATATTCGATCAGGGCGGCAAACACATCGAGCTGCCGGTCGCAGGCGTATTCGAAATCAGCGGCGGCAAGATCGCGAAGTGGCGCGACTACTTCGACATGCAGATGTTCACCAAGCAGATGGCCTAAAGAAGGTGGTCGCCTTCCTCTAACTCTCCCCTTCATGGGGAGAGTTACAGTACGGGCGCGGGAGTAAGTCTCATGGCCAACGAAGCGGAAAAAATCGTCGCGGACTTTTGCAAAGCCTTCGAGCGCAAGAACATCGACGAGATCATGGCCTACTTCGCCGAAGACGCGGTATACCACAACATGCCGATGGAGCCGGCCAAAGGTAGGGACGCGATTCGCGCGACCATCAATTCGTTCCTGCCGGGCTCGAACCGGATCGAGTTCAAGATTCTTCACACGGCATCGAACGGCAGCATCGTGTTCAATGAGCGGATCGACATGTTCGACATCGGTGAGAAGCGCGTCGAGGTCCCGGTCGCGGGGATGTTCGAAGTGCGCGGCGGGAAAATCACCTTGTGGCGCGACTACTTCGATCTGCCGACCTATACGAAGCAGATTGCGTAGCCGAACCGTGCCCCATTGGCGGCGGAGACCGTGGCGCAAGTCACTCACGCGATCATCGGCACTGCCGGTCACATCGATCATGGCAAGACCGCGCTCATCAAGGCGCTGACCGGCCACGACACCGACCGCCTGAAGGAAGAGAAGGAGCGCGGGATCTCGATCGATCTCGGCTTCGCGTATTTCACGCTGCCCGACGGAACGCGCGCGGGCATCGTCGATGTCCCGGGGCATGAGCGCTTCATCCGCAACATGCTGGCGGGCGCGCACGGTATCGACCTCGTGCTGTTCACCGTCGCCGCCGACGACGGCGTGATGCCGCAGAGCGAGGAGCATCTCGACATCTTACATCTGCTCGGTACGCGGCGCGGAATTTTTCTCATCACGAAAGCGGACCTCGTCGATAGCGCGCGCATCGGCGAGGTCCGCGACGAAATCGAGCTGCTCGCGGATGGCACCACGCTGACGGGCGCGCCGGTAATTCCCGTCTCGTCGATGACGGGTCTCGGCCTCGATGAACTTCGCGCTGAGATGATTCGTCAGCTCGACGGTTTCGAGGCGCGGCGCGCGACGGGAATTTTTCGGCTGCCACTCGATCGCGCATTCGTCATCAAGGGGCACGGGACGGTCGTGACGGGAACCGCGATGGGCGCGACCGTAGCGGTTGGACAGAAGCTGCGGGTGCTTCCATCCGGCGTCGAGGTGCGCGCGCGATCGATCCAGGTCCACGGCGAATCCGTTGAGGGCGCGGGACTGTGCCAGCGGGTCGCGATCAATCTGACCGGCGCGGACAAAATCGAGCTGAAGCGCGGCGACGTGATCGCCGACGATCGCCTCGATCTCACGACCACGCGCTTCGATGCGGCGCTGGAAATTCGTCCGGCCGCGAAACGTCCGCTGAAGAACAACGAGCACGTGCGTATTTTTATCGGCACCGCGGAAACTATGGCGCGCACGATAATTTTAGGCGATGCCGCCGCGATCGCGCCCAAGTCGCGCGGGCTGGTGCAGTTGGTTCTCGATGAACCTGTAGTCGCGCTCTCCGGCGATCGCTTCATCGTCCGCGATCAGACCAATGTGCGCACGCTCGGCGGCGGTATCGTGCTGAATCCGCTCGGACGCCAAAATCGCAAGCCGCTCGATGCCTATCGAAAGAATCTTGCAGCGCTCGGTGCCGAGATGAATCCCGCCGCGTTCGAGGCGTTGCTGAATCTGCAGGAGGTTCTGGCGCTCAGTCCAAGCCGCATCGCGCAGTTGGTGAATGTTCCGATCGCAGAGGTGGAATCTTCGTTGAAGGATGCGCGTTTCGTAAAGCTGCCGATGGGCGACGAGGAAGGCTACACCACCGCGAACAAGTGGGCCGAGCTGAAAGCGTTCGCACTGGCGGCGCTGGCGAAACATCACACCGCCGAGCCGCTCTCGCCGGGCCTCGAGATGGAAGCGCTGCGCTCGCGGCTGCCCTATGAAATCGGCGCGCGCAACTATCGCGCGCTGGCGGACCGACTCGCGCGCGAGACCGACATCATGCGCGAGGAAAGCACGCTGCGGCTGAAGAGCCATCGCGTGAAACTGGGCGAAAGCGACGGCAAGCTCGTCGCGCGCATCGAGGAGGAACTGCGAAGGGGCGGCTTTCAGCCTCCCGAGCTGAAGCAACTGGCCGAGGCGCTGAAGCTGCCGCCTGCGGAGCTCGGAAAACTTCGCAGCGTGCTGTCGGCGCTCGAGCGCGAGGGCAAGGTCATCAAGATTGCGAGTGATCTCTATTACGCGCGCGAGCCATTCGATGCGGCCCGCGCTCATCTCACCGGATATCTTCAGATGAATTCGGAGATAACCGCGGCTGTGTATCGCGATTTGCTCGGCGCCTCGCGCAAGTTCGCGATCGCGCTGCTCGACTATTTCGATCACGCGGGAGTCACCACGCGCGTTGGCGACATCCGAAGGCTGCGCGTTACGCATTGATGCGTCAGATACCTCGGGCATAGTTTAGGACTCGCCATGGCAGACAACGAAAACAGCAACGCCAGCCGCAGCGAACTGATTCGGCTGACGGCGCGATGCAAAGCCGCGGGTTGAGCCGGTAAGTTAGGTCCGGAGGACCTTAGCGCGGTTCTGGCGCGGCTCGATCTGAGCGGCGACCCCAATCTGCTCGTCGGTATCTCTACCGGCGACGACGCGGGCGTGTATCGTGTGCGCGACGATCTCGCGATCGTCAGCACGGTGGATTTTTTCACGCCAGTCGTCGACGACCCCTACACCTACGGACAAATCGCGGCCGCCAACGCGATGTCCGACGTCTATGCGATGGGCGGACGCCCCATCACCGCGCTCAACCTCGTATGCTGGCCGCAGTCCGGCCTGCCGCGCGAGATGCTGAATGACATCCTGCGCGGCGGCTCAGACAAGGCGAAAGAGGCCGGCGCCGTGATCGTCGGAGGCCATAGCGTCGCAGATGAGGAAGTGAAGTACGGGATGGCGGTGACGGGCGTCATCGATCCGCGCCGCATTGTCCGCAACGTCGGTGCGCTGGCCGGCGATGCGCTGGTGCTCACGAAGCCGCTCGGCACCGGAGTTTTGATGACGGCATTCAAACGCGACTGCCTCGCGCCCGAATACTACGACTCCGCCGTCGCGACGATGATGCAGCTCAACGCACGCGCCGCCGAAGTCATGATCCAATTCGAGGTCCACGCCGCCACCGACATCACCGGATTCGGATTGGTAGGACATTCCTCCAAAATGGCGGACGGAAGCGGCGTCACTATCGTGTTCGAGGAATCCGATTTGCCGT
>DATGKG010000133.1:0-2240 GCA_035294805.1 Binataceae bacterium (SeqCode)
CCGTCCCAAGTTGCTTTACTTTTCCGACCGGCGAAGCGCATTGGGAAGCACTGCTGCGCGCCCGCGCGATCGAGAACCAGGCCTACGTCATCGCGCCGGCGCAGTTCGGCACCAACGTGCACGGCTTTTCCGATTACGGTAATTCGATGATCATCGATCCGTGGGGGCGCGTGCTCGGGCGCGCATCGGATCAGGAAGGTCTGGTGATGGCGCCGATCGACCTTCACTACCTCGATCGGGTACGCAATGATCTGCCGGCGCTGACGCACGCAAGATTGAAAGCATAAGCGAGGGATGCGATGAAATCTTCAAACCGCTTTGGCTGGAAGGCTCTCGCAACCGCATCGGCTCTGGGAGCCGTTTTGACGACTGGCATCGCGTTCTCGCACGACATGGCCGGGATGGACATGAGCGGCGGCTCCGACATGGGCACGATGGATCATTCGAAGGCGCCCAACGGGATGGGCGGTCACATGCACATGATGGAAGATCACATGCGCATGACCGAACTGCGGCCCGCGACCCCGGCCGACGAAGAGCGCGCGCATCAGATCGTCGAGACGCTGCGCAGCTCGATTGCGAAGTATCGCGACTATCACGTCGCGCTCGCACAAGGCATGCGCATCTTCCTGCCCGCGATTCCGCAGGACGTTTACCATTTCACCGACTACACGGAAACCAACCGCGAGTACCAGGGACGGTTCGACATCTCGCATCCGGGCTCGATCCTCTACACGCGCGACGCCGGGGGAAATTACACGCTGGTCGGTGCGATGTATAGCGCGCCTCCGGACGCGACGATGGACGACCTCGATCAGATCGTGCCGCTCAGCATCGCGCGATGGCACGTGCACACCAACATTTGCCTGCCGAACAACATCACCATCGGCGACATCCTGCGCGACAATATCGGCGCGGATCGCACCGACGAGCCGGGCATGCTGCCGGTGTCGACGAACCCGAACGCGGCTGAATTGAATCATCGCTACGGATTCCTGGCCGACGGGCGTTTCGGCTTCGAGGGAAAAATCTCCACTGCGAAAGAATGCACGGTGGCCGGCGGACATATACTCGATCAGGCATTCGGATGGATGGTGCATGTCTATCCATTTTCGGGCGACGATTTGAAGGTCGCCTTCGGAATGGATGTGCCGAAGCCGATCGCCGTATCCAGCACCGCGTCGCGCTGAACGTCTTCGCCCTATTACCGGATCGTGCGCGCCGCGTGACGTTCCGCCTCGGTCCGTATAGAATCGCGGTTCTTCCATAAAGCGGACTAAGGAAAACAAACCTATGGCTGACGGCCCTCTTGCTGGCATTCGCGTCCTCGATCTTACGCAGGTCGTATCCGGCCCGTTCTGTACACAGCTGCTCGGCGATTTGGGCGCCGACGTCATCAAGATCGAATCGCCCGAAGGCGACTCGATGCGCCGTAACGGCCGCCCCGAGCGCGCGGGCTTCAGCGCCGCGTTCATCAATTTCAATCGCAACAAGCGCAGCATCGTGATCGACGTGAAGAAGGAGCATGGGCGCGACCTGGTGCGCCGCCTCGCGACGCGCGCCGAGGCTCTCGTCGAGAACAATCGTCCCGGCGTCGCAGACCGCCTCGGCATCGGCTATCCCGACATTCGCCGCGCCAATCCGAAAATTGTTTATTGCTCGATTTGCGGTTTCGCACCGAAAGGCCGCATGGCGAATCATCCCGCCTACGACCCGGTCATCCAGGGCTATTCGGGCGTCGCGAATCTGCAGGGCGGAAAATCAGGGCAGCCGACCGCGGTCAAGATGGCGCTCGCGGACAAGGTCAGCGGAATGACCGCGGCGCTCGGCATCGTGAGTGCGCTGATGGCGGCGCGTGCGCGCGGCGTCGGCCAGTACATCCGCGTGCCGATGCTCGAGGCGATGATGAACTTCGCCGCCAACGACACCATCTACGGATACACGTTTCTTCCCGAAGCTGAGTTCAAGGGGCAGGCACCCAAGAGCACCACGCTCGATCCATTTCGCACCAAGGATGGATGGCTCACGATCGCGCCATTCACCGATGCGCAATTCGAACGGATGTGCGCCGGGCTCGGGCATCCGGAATGGTGGACCGGCGTCGCGGATCGCACCGAGCGGCTGCGCGGCATCATGCGCGGATGCGCGAAGCTGTTTCCCGAGCGCACGACTGCGGAGTGGCTGCCGATTCTCGAAGAGGCGGACGTCCCCTCGGGTCCGGTGCACAGCTACGACACGCT
>DATGKG010000134.1:0-8126 GCA_035294805.1 Binataceae bacterium (SeqCode)
ATATCAGCGTCGAACGCTTCGACGATCTCGACGCGTCCGATCAAGATGCGCTTAACATCGTGCTGGAAGATCGCATTCTTCTAGTCGACGAATTATGGAACACCTCCCAGTACGAAAAACCCTCTCCGCTCACTGGGCGGATCGTACACCTTATCGGGACAGTGAAACCCTGGCACGCTCGCTACAAGTATAAGTTTCGCGAGGCTTACTATAAGGACGTCATTTTCAAGGCATTCACGGATGTGTTGGACCGCACGGAGTTTCACGATTGGCGGCCATGGGACCTCGCGGGCCTTGGTAAGTATGCCGAAGTGTTTACGCAGAACATGCCGACCACAGACATGATGGTAGGCAAGCTGCGGAGGGTTGCCGCGAAAGCCCTTTCCCGAAAGTAGCTACTTCGCGCCGTCGATGATGACCTTGCGGCTCTCGAAGCGCCATCCATCGGCACCCTTGCGCAATTTGTCGTTGTAGCGACCCGCAGCGGAGAGCGCGGCCTTGCCGTCCTTGCAGTGATAGTAGGTCAGGTAACAGCAGCCCGCCGCCTTATCGCCGTCGATTTTGAAGATGACATTGGTCATTTGATGAAACGGCTTGGCGCCGCCGAGACTGTCCTTGTATATCGCAGTGAAACGACGCAGACCGTCGCGCCCCGAATGCTTGCCGAAGCGCGGGCTCTCGAACACGCCGTCCTCGGTGAAGCATTCGAGCCATTCGTTGAAGCGCCCCTCGTCGATGGTATGCGCATAGCGCGCGTAGAGCTCGCGAATTTCCTCGCGGTCCTCGTTGGTTCCGGTGAGCGTCCCCATCTTACACCTCACGCGAAAAAGTTAGATTACATTCGCATCGCGCAAACGCGCGACGTCGTCCCAGCTATAGTCGAGCAGCTCGGTCAGCAGCATCTCCGTATGTTCGCCCAGCTCCGGCGCGTGACCGCGCGGCTGCCCCGGCGTCGCGCTGAGCCGCACCGGCATCCCGAGCACCTGCGTCTTGCCGATACCGGGAATCTCGTGATCGACGATGTACTCGTTCGCCTTCACTTGGGGATCGTCGGGCAGATCGGTGACGGTGTTGACGACGCAGTAGATGAAGTCGCCGCCTGCCTTGAGGATTTTCATCCATTCGTCGCGGGGCTTCTCGGCGAACTTACGATCGAGGATCGGTATCAGCTCGCGTGCATTTTTCCCGCGCGATCGCATGTCCGCGTAGCGCGGATCGGCGGCAAGCTCCTTCATCCCCATCGCGTCGCAAAGATCTTTCCAGTAGCGATCGGGCTGAAGCATCGCGAGCGCGAGCCATTTGTCGTCCGCGCATCGGTAGTGATTCCACAGCGGATTGAACGATTCCTCGCGTGTGTTCTTCGCGAACTCCTTGCCCATGATGGTGCGCATCGTGACGTTGAGTCCCTGCAGAGCCATCATCGAGCCGAGATGCGAGGCATCGACTTGCTGGCCGACGCCATAGCGTTCGCGTGCGAGCAGTGCCGCGAGGACGCCGTAAGCGAGCATGATGGCGCCCATCTGATCGGCGATGCCGCCGGTGGTGTAGATCGGCTCCTCCGAATGTACGCCGTGGGTGTACATTACGCCGGAGCGCGCTTGGCCGAGATAATCGAACGAGGGCTCCGCACTGTCGGGACCGTCGGGACCGTAGCCGCTCGAGTTCGCATAGATGAGGCGGGGATTGTGCGCGCGCAGCGCATCGTAATCGAGCCCGAGCCGCTTCGCCACGCCCTTGCGGAAATTCTGCACAAAAACGTCGCTCTTGGCCGCCAGCTTGTGCACAATTTCGCGCGCCTCCGGCCGCTTCAAATCGAGCGCGATACTCTTTTTGTGACGATTATTCGCCTCGAAGTAGAAGTTGCGTCCGCCGCGCGAGGTATCGCCGCCCGCGGCCGCCATGATGCCGCGCCCGGGGTCACCTTTGTCGCGCTCCTCGATTTTGATCACTTCTGCGCCGAGGTCGGCGAGCATCACGGTCGCCACCGGACCCTGCTGCCAGATTGTCCAATCGAGAACCCTGATTCCTTTGAGTGGGCCTTCCATAAAAGCGATGTATACCACAACCTCGGCTAATGCACGCGCCCGACTGTGCAGTCCTTTTGAGCCCACAGCTTGAGTTTAGACGCACATCGGACAATCTATTTGACGATGGATGCGGCGCGCCACTTCGCGAATTTTCTCTATCCACCCCGATGCGCGGTATGCGGCGATCGGTTCGGCCTCGAGGCTGAGCGCCGCGTGTGCGTGCGATGTTTGTCGCGAACCGAAAAAATCGCGCAGCCGATTTGTTCGATCTGCGGCGCTCCAATGCAATCGGCGGCGCTGGTCGATGACCGCTGCGCAAGCTGCCTCGATCGGCGTCCGCATTTCGCCAGCGCCCGCTCGGTCGCGCGCTATCGCGCGTCGGCTGAGAGCGATCGCCGCTCGCTGCCTTCGCTGATCCGGCGGCATAAGTACGGACTCGACCAGTCGCTGCAGAAGGCGCTGGCGGAATTCCTCGGCGACGAACTCCCCTACTCTGTCGCCGATTGCGATGTCGTCATTCCGGTGCCGCTTCATCGCCGGCGGCTATGGTGGCGCGGATTCAACCAGGCTGCCTTGCTCGCACGCACGATTTCGATTCGTCTCAACAAGCCGCTCGAGCTGCAAACGCTGATGCGCACGAAAGTGACGACGCCGCAGACCAGCCAAGATCACGATGCGCGACGGCGTAACGTCCGGCGCGCGTTTTCGGTAGCGCGCGCGGCTCGCATCAAAGGACGACGCGTGCTGCTCATCGATGACGTCATGACGACGGGCGCGACGGTCGACGAATGCGCGCGCGTCCTGATTGCGGCGGGCGCGGCGCGCGTCGATGTGCTCACGCTGGCGCGAGTGTTGTGACCTCAAGCGAGCGCATTAAGTGGGAAGCGGCGCATCGCGGCAAGCCCGCCGGTGGCGAGCCCGAGCCCTTCGTCGCCGAAATGATGCCGCTGCTTACGCGCGGCGGACTCGTGCTCGATGTGGCCGCGGGACGCGGACGAAACGCTATCGCACTCGCGCGCGCTGGAATGCACGTCGTCGCGGCGGATTTCTCGGCCGTCGCGATGCGCGCGCTGGCGCAGCACGCACGCGCCGAACAGCTCGCGATATGGCCGCTGCTCGCCGACTTCGATAGATTCGCCCTTCGTGATCGATCGTTCGACGCGATCATCGATGTGAACTTTCTCGATCGCGCTCTGTTTTCCGAATTCGCGCGCACGCTCAAACCCGGAGGAATTTTGCTCGCCGAAACTTTTCTCATCGATCAGGCGCAGATCGGCCATCCAAAGGACCCGCGCTTCCTGCTGAAGCATTACGAGCTGCGCGATTTAATGGGCGACCTCGACCTGATTCGCTATCGCGAAGGTTTGGTCGCGTATCCCGATGGCTCGCGCGCTTGGCGCGCCGGCGCAGTGGCGAGGCGCAAAAGCTGATGGCGTTCACCGCGACATACAAGGACGCCGGCGTCGACATCGAGCTGAAGGAATCGCTGATTCCGACGTTTCGCAAAATCGCGCGAGGCACGAAAGGCGCGCGCGTGCTCGGCGGCATCGGAGGATTCGGCGCGCTGGTCGCATTCGATGCGGCGAAGAAAATGCGCTCGCCTGTCCTGGTTTCCGGCACCGACGGCGTCGGCACCAAGCTCAAGGTCGCGCAGGCGGCCTCTCGCCACGACACCGTCGGCATCGACTGCGTTGCGATGTGCATCAACGACATCATCTGCCACGCGGCCAAGCCGCTGTTTTTCCTGGACTACATTGGTACCGGAAAGCTCGAGCGCGGCGTCGCGGTGCAAATCGTCGAGGGTGTCGCGCGAGGATGCGCACTGGCCGGCATTAGTCTGGTCGGCGGTGAGACCGCGCAACTCGGCGATGTCTACCAGCCCGGCGAGTACGACCTGGCGGGGTTCGCCGTCGGCGTGGTCGAGCGCGCTGCGATTCCGAATCCCAAAAAGATTCGTCCGGGTGACGTCCTCATCGGATTGGCGTCGAGCGGGCTGCATTCCAATGGATACTCGCTGGTGCGCAAGGTCCTCGCGGAGCGGGAGGTTCGCCTCAAGGATCGCGTCGCGGAACTCGGCTGCGCGCTCGTTGATGAGTTGTTGCGACCGACGACGATCTACGCGAAAATCGCGCTCGAGTTGTTCGCAAAGCACAACCTCAAGGGACTGGCGAATATCACCGGCGGCGGCGCGGTGGAAAATCTTCCACGCGTGATGCCCGATAAGGTTCAGGCCGTTATCGAGCGCGGAAGCTGGCCAATTCCGCCGATCTTCGGATACATCCAACGCCTCGGCGCGATCGAACAGACAGAGATGGATCGCACTTTCAACAATGGCCTCGGGATGGTCGCGATCGCCGCGCGCGAGGAGGCCGATCGCACGATGAATCTGCTGCGGCGGCGTAAGGTTCCCGCTTACATCATCGGCGAAATCCGGCGCGGCGCGCGTTCAGTCATTCTGAAATAGATGGCTGAAATAGATGTCAAAGATGGTTATCTTTGGATTGAATCGATAGATCGAGTTACGCAACAATGTGGTTGGAGGCATTCAGTGGCCAAAGTTGAGGTCTACACGACGACGTTTTGCCCGTACTGCGTGCGCGCCAAGTCGCTGCTCAAAAGCAAGGGCGTTCAATTTACCGAAATCGATGTGACCGACGATGCCGAGTTGCGTCAGAAGATGGTAGAGATGTCGGGCGGACGCCGAACCGTTCCCGAGATTTTCATCAACGACAAAATCGTCGGTGGTTTCGATGAGCTCAAGGCGCTCGATGACGCGGGCCAGCTCGATTCGATGCTCGCATCCTGATGCGCTGTTAAATATTCCGATTAGCAAAACGGGCAGCCCTGCGATGCAGGTCTGCCCGTTTTTTTTTCGATGTGAGCCGAAAGCGAGTCGGCGCGGTTAGTTCCCGCTCGGCGATGCGACCATCCCTTCGTTCATCTTGTGCAGCATCGCGCGATCGGTCGACGATTCATACTGAATCGCCTGCGCCGAGACCTTCACGGTCGAGCCGTCGTCCGAAACGTCGGTCTTCTCTTTTACCAGCGCGTCCAGCGTGTCCGGCCACTTCGCATAGGCCATGCTCTTCAGCTTGTCCTTGATCTTCGCCTCGTTGATCGCGTCGGGCGTGAACGGCTCCGTGTAGTTGACATCGCCAAGCACGGTGAAGGGCTTATTCGCCGGAGGATCCTCGGGCGTGACGTAGATATGCGCGATGTCGACGCGCTGCACGAATGACTGCTGCTTCTGTTCCTGAGCGGCGCGCTGCGCCTCGACGGCGGCGCACGATGATAACGCAAAAGCGGCGACGCCGATCACAAATGACCAGCCGAACCATTTTAGAAACATTTTTGTCCCCGTTCGATTTAAGAGTGAAAGTCAATTCCCTATATATCTCTTTGTCGGGAATGTTGTCTATTCACCGGTCGGCATTCAGGCAGGCTGACGGCGCGGCCACGAGATGCGCACCTGCTTCGGCCCCGCTACAATCGCCGCGTGACGAAATTTGCGATCTGTTTTCTGCTGGTGTTCGGCGAACTTGCCTTCGGCGGCATGTTCGCCCTCGCTATCCCGCCCTTCTTCAAGGTCGAGCGCGGATTCTATAAGTCGACCGCGTGCGTCTATCTGGCCTCCGCGCTGATGACGACAGTCGGCGTCGCGATGCTGGCATGGCGCGCCAATCCTGCTTTGAGTACCGCCCGCCTGTGGATCGTATGCGCTATATGGGTCGTCTTCTGTTCGCTCTTCGCGCTCTATATCGTTACGCTGTGGACCGATCATGTGATCATTCGCGCGCGCGCTTTCAGCCTCGGATTGCTCGCGGGACTGATCGCGGTCAGCGCGCTGGTGCTGCTGCTCAAGCCGCTGACATTTGGAGCAATCGCCGCCGTCGCCTATGTCGTCACCGCGATAACCTCCGCGATGGTGCTGGGACTGGTCAGCGGCGCGATGATGTTCGGCCATTGGTACCTGATCGATCTCGGCATGGATGTCGAATACCTGCGTAGCTTCATCCGCTTCATTGGCGCAGCACTGGTGGCCGATTTAGTCGCGATGGCACTCGCGCTGGCGCTGCTCGCCCTCTTCGGCGGTCATGGCGGGTTGGCGGCTATCGCAGACCTCTTCGACAATCACCTCATGCTCTTTGCGATGCGCGTGGTGCTGGGACCCATCGCATCGATCGTGCTCGCCTGGATGTGCTGGCAGACGCTGAAAATCCCGCAAACCATGGCCGCCACCGGTTTGCTCTACATCGCGCTGATGTCGGTGGTGGTCGGCGAGATGCTCGGGCGCTTCATCCTGTTTCGAACCGCGCTACCGCTCTGATAAAAATGATGTCGACACTTGTGAGCGACGACTACGACAGCGAGCGATTTCCCGGAAATTTCTATCCCGGCATGATCATGCGCCTGGACCGCACGCGCGGGCGCGGTATCGTGCGCTCGCACACCGGCAAGGAAATTCCCTTTGAGTTTCCCCATGTCGCGGTGATTGGAGCCGAGATCGGCGGCAAGGCGCCCGGCATCGACCTGCTGCGCGAGGGCGACAGCATCGGCTTCGACGTCGGATGGACTTCGCACGGCCTGCGCGTCACCGTCATCAAGCCGAAACAGAGTTAGTGGATTACGAATGGCACCAGCATCGCGGTCCTGCGGGCATAGGCGTCGTAGGCATTTTCGCCCAACTCCGCGCGCAGGAAGCGTTCCTCGCGCCGCGCCTTGGTGTAAAACGCGATGGTCATAAGAGCCGCGCCGATCAGCGCGATTGAGGTTCCCTTCTCGATCGCGGTTGCGAGCGCCGCGAGGATCAGGCCCGAATAGATCGGATGGCGCACGAGGCTATACGGTCCGGTCGCGACGACATGATGACCGGCTTTCTTCACTATCCAGTCCGACCAAAGACGCCCCAAGTGAATGCGCGCCCACCAGGTGAACGAAAGTCCGCCAGCTATCAGCGCGACCATGATCCATTTCAGCCCATCGCTCAGGTACCAAAGCTGGACCTGCACGTAGTGAGGCTGCGGAGGAAACGCAAACAGCAAGATCGCGCCGCTATAGAGGACAACACGGAAAAAAAGTTCGGCCACAATCCCGCCCCGCTTTTCGATGCGGCTCGACCAAAGCATCGCGATCGTCCACGACACCACCCACGCGACCCAGAGCGCGTAGATCGTATGTTCCGGCCTAGTCGAGATTCCTCCTCGACTAATGCCGGCGTTGCAGCATCTTCCACATCCGGCATCCGAGCGGGCGAATTTCGCCGAGGATCTCATATCCGCGCGAGGAGTAGTACGCGACATTCTGCTCGGTGCCGGTTTCGAGATACACGCCGCATAGCGATGATCGCGCCGCCGCGAGCTTGCGCAACTCCTCGATGATCACGCTCCCGCAATGATGGCGCTGATAGTCGGGATCGACGCCGAGGAAGTTCAGATAGAGGTGCGGCTCGTGCGGATGATTGTTGAACAACTCGCCCTGCAAACGAATTCCGCGAATCATCCCGCCCCATCCGATGCTGCGAAGCATTCCTGGCACCCGCGCGATGCCGTGCATAATCAGATTCGCGATGGACGCGGCGCCGGCGCCCTCGACGATCGCGGCGGCCACCACTTTGTTGTCCATCATCACGCCAAGAACCGGCTCGCCGCTGCCGCGCTGAATCCCCAGGATTGCTTCGAAAAAAATCGTCAGCAGGCGCGCGCGCTCGATCGGATCTTCGGGCTCGGGCAGTAAAACCCGGATCGGCGGATCGTCGATGAATGCTCGCCCCAGCGCGCGCGCAGCTTCGCCATACTGTTCGGGAAAAATTATCGAAGCGGTCGGCCGCTGATTTTCCATGAACTTCGATTGTACGTTTCAACGCCGAGTGAGTACACGCGAAACAGCCTCGCGCCATCCGGCGAGCAATTGATCGCGCAGCTCGCCCCGCATCTTCGAGCGGTACACTTTTCCGCCTTTCCGTAGCTGATCGAGCGACGCCCCGGTTTTCCACACTCCCACAGCGAGACCGGCGAGCATCGCGGCGCCCATTGCGGTGGTCTCGGCGATTTTTGGCAGCACCACCGGACGATCGAGCAGATCGGCCTGGAACTGCATCAG
>DATGKG010000135.1:0-9662 GCA_035294805.1 Binataceae bacterium (SeqCode)
ACGCGATATTCACGCATCACATCGTGAGCGGTCGGCAGTAGCGGACCGCGCGGGGGACGGCGCAGCGCCCACGATTTGCCCTGGAAATGGACCAGGTGGACTTCATTGGAGTGACCGAAGGAAATATTTTCCGTGCTCAAGCCGTCAGGATCGCCAAGCTTGCGATCGCCGATGAACTTGCGCAACCCGGCGATATCGACGGTGGCGTTAGGGCCGGTTTTCTCCGAGCTGGGATTACTCATTATCGATTTTTCTCCGACAGGACTGACACGCGACCGTGCCTATAACCTTCGCGCGCGATGACGCGTTAGCGGCACCGGCGCTACCTGATGTCTATGCGATGTTATCCGAAAAAAGCAACGCGCCCGCACATCGTGCAGGCGCGCTGAAAGAAAGCCATTCTGAGGAGTGGTTAAACCGCCGCCTGGTTCCCGCTGAGCGAGCGCAGGCCGCCGCGAATCTGAACCAGCACCACCACGAAGATCATGTAGAGCAACAGCGCCGCCATCGCGGCGACCAGACTGTCGGGACTGAACAGCCCTTCGAGGATCGAGGACGGATCGCGCATCGTGACGCTGCCTGAATTGGTCACATCGAAGTGACTGCCGAACGCTTCGGCCGCATGCTGGCCCTTGCTGCGCAATTGCGGAACGGTGCCAAGCTCGATTCCACCCTGAACGACGTCGACCAGCTTGTGACCGGCCTCGCTGCTCTTGGCGGTGACGAAGTCCGGAAGATCGATGAGGTTTCCGCTCCACTGCGCACTCGCCCCGATGTCAGCGGAAGCGATTTCGACCGCGGCATGGCGATGATGCGCATGATGAGTACGATGTTGCGCTTCGAGCGACGCAACCTCGACCGCCGCCTGCGCGGCCTTCTGATGCGAACGCACCGCGTGGCCATGCAGGTCGGCCTTCGCGAGCATCACGCCCGAGTTCGCGCCGACGGTGACCTTGTGGGCCATCGCAAGCGCCATTGTTTCGGTCTTGTCCCGCATCGCAATCGCGCCATCGGAAACCGCGGTGGTCAACCCGCGGAAAGCGGCCCCGGTATTGGCCACGAACTGATTGTCCGGGTTGTTCAGATGGGATCCATGGATCGAAACCCCGACGAATCCCAACAGGAAGGCCGCGAAAGCAGAAATCTTGAGTAGTTCGAAGCGTGTCCCCATCAGCGAGTTGCGCAGTTTCTTGAGGCTGGGCACGTCGCCGATCGGCGGTGGCGGTTTAGTCTGCGCAAGCAGGCTTTCCGGGGGAATATCGAGGTCCCAGGTGACGGGTCTAGTCGGCATAAGACGTCCTCCCGTTCACATTTGACTGATGGCTTTTGGTCTTGCTGCTTCTGTGTTGCATCTGATTAACCACCGCGAACCGAATCCTACGTTTTGTAACAAAAGCAGTCAAGCCCCCCTACAATAAGTAAAATTAGCCTACATGGTTCCTGTTGCGATACCGCGACTCCAGGCGTTTCGCACCACTGCCGCTTGCGTTATGCGGCGCGATGTTCATACAAAGTGTCCTCATGGGTGCAGCACAACCCCACGACCTCGACCTCGCCGCGCACAATCGATTACCGCTGCTACGATTGGCGCGCCCGCATCAATGGACCAAAAATCTGTTGCTGCTCGCGCCGCTGATCTTCAGCCGTCATCTGTTTATTTTGCACGACGACGCGATAGTGATGCTGGGGGTGATCGGGTTTTGCGCGCTAGCGAGTTTCGCATACGCGCTCAATGACATTATCGATCGCGAGGCGGACCGGCTGAATCCCGAAAAGCGCCACCGTCCGATCGCTTCAGGAGCGCTGAGCGTGGCCACGGCGACGCGCTTCGCGGTTCTGCTCGCCGCCGTGGGTATCGCGATCAGTTGGGTGATTGGCGGCGCGTTCCTGCTGATCGCGATCGCTTACCTCGCGCTGCAATTCGCATATTCGCTATGGGCCAAGCGCGTAGTTATCCTCGATGTCATCGCGGTCGCGGCGGGCTTCGTCGTGCGCGCATATGCCGGCGGCGTCGCGATCAACGTCGACGTTTCACCGTGGTTAGTTTTCATTACTTTTTCGCTCGCATTGTTTCTCGCACTCGCCCGTCGACGCCACGAACTCACGATTCTGGGCGGCGGCGCGGCAGCGCATCGCGGCGCGCTCGCGCACTACAATGTGCGGCTCATCGATCAGATGCTGGCGATTGTCGCGGGAACCACTCTGGTCGGGTACATGACGTACACCGCGTCATTCGAAATCGAGGCGAAATTCGGCGATCGTTATCATCATCTGGCGGTGTTGACGGTGCCCTTCGTGGCATTCGGAATCCTGCGCTACCTGTACCTGATCGATCAGAGAAACGAGGGCGGCGACCCGACTCGATTGTTGCTCGAGGACCATCCACTGCTCATTTGTATGGCGCTGTGGGTCCTGAGCGAGATCGTTCTTCTGTACTTCTAGGCTCACTCAGTAGGTCGGCAGCACGCCGGTCGGATTTCCCACCAGTCCCATCACCGCAAACGGATTGCGTCCGAACGGACTCTGTCCGACGGAGCCGAGCCCACCGAGAGTGGCCTGAACCTGGAACTGCAGCTCATTCGGGTTGTAGGAGTTCGTGATTCCGAGATCGACCGCCCAGCAGTCGCATGGCGATTTGAGGCGCAGACCGTACTGCACCGAGAGCATTCGACCGGCCGCGATATCGTAGTTGGGCGCGAAATAGAGCCCGAGGCGATCGAGTAAATCGTAATACGCTCGCAGCGAAAAGGACTGGCTGGCGTTGCGCGAAGTCCCCACGAATTCGACTGTGTTCGCACTCCGCACATAGTTGTAGGAGAACTGCATAAAGGAGCCGGTCAACGCCTTGCCCATGTATAGTTTCGGAACATCATTGTTCCATGGCGGCTGCAGGTTCATCTCGAAGGTCACCAGGCTGATACCGGGATTGTTGCGGGTATCGTAGGCGAATTGGGATCCGAACGACACCACCGAAGTCGGGAATAGGGTGAACCTTCCTTCGATGTCGGACAGCGCAACCTGGCCCGGCTGGATCGCGTATTCGGTGTCGTACGCCTGCATCAACGTCATCGAAACCAATTCGCGCGTCGTGTCGCCCGACTGACCGTGACTTTCGGCCGAGTTGGTGGTGTCGTAAGCGCCGGCCCCATCACCAGTGTCGGTACCTTGGCCGGCGTCCGCGGATAGCACCGCACCCGACTCGGCTTCGCCATTTTCCGCAACTTCCGGCGTGCTCGACGAGGGCGCCATCTTCGCGTACAGGCGCGTGGTAAACCCGTAGACGATCAACGAGCGCGCGTTGATGCGATCGCGCTCATCGAATAGCGGCACCGCGCTCTGCGAGATTTCCGGCACATAGCTATAGTTGACGAACGGCTCGATCGTATTCTTGAGCTTGTCGATGTATTTCCAGTTGACGTCGTAAACGCGCTCGAGTTCAGTGCCAATGCCCGTCTCGAAAAATGGAATCCATCGCGCGTTGGCGCCACCCTGCGAGAGCGGACCGAGGGTGAGGAAGTTATTATACGTAAGCCGCTGGAATTTGGTGACGCCACCAAGCCGGAAGGGCGCGTTCTGCCCAACCGGAATGATCGCGAGGTCGTGTCCCGACGCATCATACATATTGCCCCACAAGCCAAGCGTGCCGAATCCATTGAGGTAGTCGCCGAGCCGCCACGGCATCGTGACGCGAGGATTGAGGCTGAGGCGCGTGCCGCTGATGCCCTTCTGACGCCAGTAATTGACCGCGTCGAGGTCGTAGTCCAGATACGCGAGATTGCCGAGCAGCTGACGGCGGCCGTCGACCCATAAGTCCGGCAACTGCTGAAGCGCGAATGGCTGCGACTGGATGAGATCCTGGTTCCAGGTGCCCTCCAGCCGCGCGAAACCGTCTTCGAATTCGTCGAGCAACCCGAGATGCGACTGCGCGTCGCGCATTGAGCCGAAGTTGTTGCCGTATCCGCGCGAGAGCGTCCAGGTATCCATCTCGCGCAGATAAAGGTCGTCGCTGACTGACATCGCATTGCCAAACAGTGTCAGGTCGGGCGTGATGTGTTCGCGCATCATGCCGATGATGCCGAAACGATTGACCGGAATAGTGGGATCCGCGATTTGGTTATCGACGATGTCGCCGAGGCGATTGGATTCCGAGCGGATGCTTTCGTTGTAGTACGCCGCGTCGACCCAGAAATAATCGTCGATGCCGTTGGCCAGACGATATTCGCCGAGTCCGCCGATGCGTTGCGAAGTTTCGACGTCGAAGGCCGCAGTTGCATCCGAACTTTTATTGATTGCGATGTAGTAGGGTTGCAGATACTGAAAGCCGCGCAATCCGGATTCTCCCTCGCGACCGGTGAGAAAGCCGCTGTGGCGGCTGGTATCGGCCGGGAACTCCGCGAACGGCAGCGGGATCACCGGATGTCCGAGGACCGAGAATGTCGCGTTCTTCGCGTATCCGGTCTGGCCCATATTGACGTCCATCGAATCCGCGCTGACACTCCAGTCGGGAGTTCCGGGCTCGCATCCGCAGGTGGTGAAGAAGCCCTTCAGCACGGTGTACTTCTGCCCGGCGATTTTGCGGATGCGTTTTCCTTCCAGATGATAGGTGTTTTTCTTGGCAAGAATTTTCGCGTCCTCGAGTTCGAGGGTCTCCTTTTCGAGATTGAGGTCGGCGCTCTTGGCCCACATCTCGACTTCCGGATCGATGAGATGCACGTGTCCGCGCGCGTGTGCGATGTGCTGCTTGCGCATCATCGTGATCTCATCGGCCTTGAGCACGGTGCCGCCCTGCGTCATCACGGCATTGCCGATCACCGTGAACGAATCGTTCTTCGAATCGTAAATCGAGCTGTCGCCGGTGATATCGACCGGTCCGTGATGCTGCTGGATTACTTCGGGGGGAAGCCGTTCTTTGCCAGACGCAGTCCACGCTACCGTCGCGTTGGCCAGCAGCGTGACGGAGCAGAATGCGATCCAGAAAGATTTAAGTAGCGGCTTCAGGGAAGAGACTACTTCGGCCCTCGCGAGCCAGAAAATACTGATAAATTTCGCCGATAAGATACACGGAACCTGTAACCAGCACCATGTCTTGCGGCGCGCTCTCCTCCATCACCATCTCGATCGCGCGCATCGGATCGCGCGCGACGCGATGGGAAACGCCAAGCTGCGCAAAAATCCGTGCGAGAACTTCCGGATCCAGCGGCCGCTTCGGCTTCGCCATCGTAAGCGTGACATCACTCACGCGCGGCGCCAGCATCGCGGCCATTTGCTCCCACGTTTTGGTTTCCTGGCATCCGAATACCAGCCGCGGCTTTATCTCGGGGCCGAGTTCGATTGCGATGGTATCGAGCAGCGCCTGGATGCTGAGTTCATTGTGCGCGCAATCGAGCACCACCAGCGGCCTGCGCGACACGATATCGAAGCGGCCGGGCCAGTAGACGGACTTCAACCCGCGTCGGATCGCGTCTTCATCTATATGCCATCCGAGCGCGCGCATCGCCTCGAGCGCGGCGATCGCGATCGCGGCATTCTCATGCTGAAACGGCCCGGCGAGCGAAAGTTCCACATCATTCATGTTAAGCGCGAGGCCCTGATAGTCGAGCCGATGCGCGGGGGCGTGCGAGTGGAAAGTGAAGTCGCGATCCATCAGGCGCGCCGGACTGCGCCGCTGCGCCGCCATCGAGGTAAGGACCTCGCGTGCCTCAGCATCGCGCGCGCCGATCACAACCGGAATCTCCGGCTTTATGATACCGCCCTTCTCCGCCGCAATCGCAGGAATCGTGTAGCCGAGATATTCCATGTGATCGAAACCGATCGGAGTGATGACGCTCAGGAACGGACGCACCACATTGGTCGAATCGAGCCGCCCGCCGAGGCCGGTCTCGATGACGGCGACATCGACGTTCTCATCGGCAAAGTATTGGAACATCAGCGCGACGGTGAATTCGAAAAAAGTCAGCGCGACGCCCGCATCGTCATAGATGGCGCGCAGCTTTTCGATGTAGTCGAGCATCCTGCGTGAAGAGATTTCGTCGCCATCCACGCGAGTGCGCTCCGACAGATTCACCAGATGCGGTTTGGTATAGAGGCCTACGCGCAGCCCGGCGGCGCGCAGACAGCTATCGAGCATCGCGGAGACTGAGCCCTTGCCCTTGGTGCCGGCGATATGGACCGCCCGCAGCCGCAGATGCGGATTGCCGATCAGAGCGAGCGCATGTTCCATCCGCTCGAGCTTGTAGATTTCGCCGCGCGCTTCCAGCGAATACAGCCAGTCGAGAGTTTCCGCGAGCCGCCCGGTCATAAGGTGAGGGATTCTAGCGAGCGGAGAGTCGAATCTAAAGAACTTGTTTCACCAAGGTCAGCATCCGCCGAGCCAAAACTATCACTCCGCTCTTCTGTCATCCTGAGCGAAGCGAAGTATCTACGATTTGCCTGCCAGTTTATGCATATTGTCTATGCGTGGATCAGGCGAGTTGACGACAGATCGCTCCGATTCACTTCAGCACGAAGGGGACTGGCACCTGAAGCTGCACGCGCACCGCATGCCCCTTGTCGTCTCGCGCCGGTGTGAAGCTCCACTGGCGAACCGCATCGACCGCCGCGCCGTTCAGCATCGGAATCGAATCCACTATCTGAATGTTGTCCTCAACCTTTCCCGATTCATCGACCACGACCGACAGAAGCACGCGTCCCTGGACGCCTTCCGCGCGCGCCTTCGGCGGGTAGATCGGTACCACATAGGTCACGATTTCCGGCGGATGCGCGACCGCATCGGCATCGATCGGTTGGTCGTTTGATCCGGCGGATGGCGGTGACGGCACAGCATCTGGTGACGTCTCGACATCAGGCGTCGAGTTTGATGAAGGCTCGTCCGGCGGCTTCGCTTCCAGCTCCACGTGGGGACGCGCAGGCGCGGCAGACTGCGCGCGTGCTGATGGAGTCATCGCAAGTATCAGCATCGCTATCACTAAAGTGCGCACGCAGTTCATCCAGGAAAAAATAACAAGCCCAGGCGCGCCGCGCGATTGCTGCGCCGCGCGATTGCTAAGGATTTGTGAAACGACCGCCAACTCTGCAAGTATCGACGCAAGCAATCGCGGAGGTAATCGAATGAGCGCCATCGCATCCACGCGCGACGGAAAAGTCGAAGGTGAGGAACAGTCCGGTCTCAGCGTCTTCAAAGGAATCCCATTTGCGACGCCGCCAACAGGCGCGCGGCGATGGCTCGCGCCCGAAAAGCCCGCGCCATGGTCCGGCACTCGTGACGCGCGACGCTTCAGCGCCGTCGCTCCGCAGAATACCCAGATGCTGAGCGCGCTCGCAGCGATGGTCATCAACGATCCGCAATCGGAAGACTGCCTGTACCTCAACGTATGGACTCCTGCCGCCGACAACAAACGGCGTCCGGTGATGGTGTGGATTCATGGCGGCGCGTTCGCGATCGGCGCAGGCTCGCAAGGCATCTATGACGGCTCGACGCTCGCGCGCCGTGGCGACGCGGTCGTCGTATGCGTCAACTATCGCCTCGGGCCATTGGGCTTCCTGCGTCTCGCAGATTTGACCAACGGAAAAATCCCGGCGAGCGGCAACGAGGGTATCCTGGATCAGATCGCGGCGCTCGAATGGGTGCGCGACAACATCGCAGAGTTCGGCGGCGATCCGCAAAACGTCACCATCTTCGGCGAATCGGCCGGCGGAATGAGCGTCGGCACGCTGCTCGCGGCGCCGGCGGCGAAAGGCTTGTTCCATAAGGCAATTCCGCAAAGCGGCGCATGCCATACCGGCGCGCCACGCGAACGCGCCAATCGCAACGCGGAACGCATCATGAAGAAGCTCGGCGCATCGACTTCCGATGCGATGCGCGCGTTGACGCCGACGCAACTGCTGACCGGCACGCTGCTCGCCGACGGCAAAACCCCCGACCCGGAATTCGGGATGGCGTATCAGCCGGTGATCGACGGAACCAATATGCCGCGCGCCGCGATCGAGATGGTGACCGACGGCGCGTCATCGGATGTCGCGATCATGGTCGGCTCGACGCTGGAGGAGTGGAAACTCTTCGCGGCGATGGATCCCGGCATGCACAAACTCGATCGCACCGGCCTCGCCGCGCGATACACCCGGCGCATGACGCCGGAATTTGCCGATGGCCTCATCAGCAGTTACGAAAAGGCGCGCGCATCGCGCGGCGCGTCGACGACGCCACAGGAAGTTTTCTGCGCGCTGGAAACCGATCGCATTTTCCGCATCCCCGCGGTGCGCCTCGCCGAGGTGCATGCGCAGCGGCGCGGGAAAATTTACAACTACATCTTCACGTGGCCCTCGCCAGCCGCGCGAGGCATGCTGGGATCGTGTCATGCGCTCGAACTCGGCTTCGTGTTCGGCACCAATCATCTGCCGGGGATGGCTCAATTCGCAGGCACCGGCCCTGTAGTTGAGCGCCTCGCAACCGAGATGCAGGATGCGTGGCTGGCATTCGCGCGCACCGGCGATCCGGCCTCCACCAGCATCGGCGCGTGGCCGCAGTACGACGCATCGAAGCGCGCGACGATGATCTTCGGCGAAAAGACCGGAGCGCAAGCTGCGCCCTACGATGGCGAGCGCCGCGCGTGGGATGCGATCCCGGCCAACCTTCTGGGCTCGCTGTAAGCTCGACGTTAAGTGGGCGCCGAAGCGGGTCCTCCGGTAGCCATTCGGCGCTCACTGCTCGAAGGGCGTTCGCGATCCGATTTGCTTTCGGAACGTCAGTGTTTCGCCGGCTGATTCACGGTCAGCACGAGCGCACTCTCTTCGAGCGCCTCGACGTCGTGCGGGATAGCATGACCAAGTGCGAGCAGTCCTCCGCGGCGCAACACGTGTTCTTCGCCGGAGGCCTTGAAGCGAATCGCTCCTTCCAAAACCGCGACCGTTATCGGCCCCTCGGCATGATGCTCTTTCAGGATGGCGCCCGCGTGCAGGGCCATCAGCACAATGGTCACCGCCGGGGTCTTCACCAGCGTAAGCGCGGCACGGCTCTCGCGCCGCCACTGATCCGAAGCCTTGAGCTTGGCAATTTCCTGCTCGGTTGCGAACGAGGCGAGCGGCAGGTCGAGCGCGCGATGTTCTGCATCGGCCATAATGGTCTCCTTCCCTGTGCTCGTCATACACGAGCATCGAATCAAGCCGGCGTGTTTTCCTCCGCTGCGAGCCTCCAACAAGATGACACGCAGGTTTGGCGTCGCGGCGTTTATGCGTCAGATTGATCTTGAGCCGGAAATAGCGCGGGCCGCAAGGGACTGGTCGGATAAGATTGCCGACGCGAATCTAAAGCGGCGGCGATTCGCGAAAGATAAGAACGAGAACTGAACGTCGATGAGGTTCTTCCCGCAGGCATTCGGCTTTCTCAACTGGGTCGGTATCAGTCACTTCATCAACTTGCTTTTTATCAGCCTGCTGATTCGCAGTGGCCTCGAGATACTGAGCGCGTCGCGCGATGATGATATTCGGCGAGAAGAGCGCGCGCAGGAGGCCCTCTACGATGACGAACGCCGCGCGTGGGATTCGATGCCAGCCAACCTCCTCGGCTCGCTGTGATTTAAGGATGATGCGGCCGCGACCAGATTAGTCGTTGCGGCCGTTTTCGGCCCGTCGAATGAAACTCCGCCATGCCACCGCGCTCGCGCTTG
>DATGKG010000136.1:0-3947 GCA_035294805.1 Binataceae bacterium (SeqCode)
CTTCGAGCGGATGGAGCTCGCGATGCACGTTCCGCTGGGCGGATGGCATTACTCACTCTGGCTGCAGAATAACTATCCGAGTGAGCTCGGCGGGTTCGCGCCAATACTCAGTGCGGCCGGCGGCGGAGACACCGGCGCCCCCGAAGTGAAGTACAATCCAATACCTCGTGAGCACTATCACACCGACTGGGTCGCCGATCGGACCATAGCCTTTCTCGACTCACTCGGTCCGAATGAGAATTGGTTCGTGTGGATGAGCTTTCCCGATCCGCATCATCCGTGGGATCCGCCTGAATCGGAGGCGCGCCGGATCAAGTGGCGCGATCTCGATTTGCCGGCCGGACATCCCGGATCGCGCGAGAAGATCGAAGCGATCCTGCGCCAGAAACCGCGGCATTGGCTGGATTGGTACGAAGGGCGTTTCCGCAATCCCGAGGGCGGGCCGGTCCGTTTCGTTCCGGCGCAGATGACGCATGATCAGGTGCGCGAAATCAATGCGATGGTGCATGTCGAAAACGAACTCATCGATCAGGCCTGTGGCCGTGTGCTTAAACGCATCGGCGAGCGCAAGTGGGACGAGCGCACCGACGTTTTTTTCACCACCGACCATGGCGAACTGCAGGGCGACTTCGGCCTCGTGTACAAGGGGCCGTATCATGTCGACGCGCTGATGCGCATTCCGATGATCTGGCGTCCGGCGCCGTCCGCCGCCGTCGCAGCCGCGCAGATTTCCGAGCCGGTCGGACAGCTCGACCTCGCGCCGACCTTTTGTCAAATCGCGGGCGTGCCGGTTCCGTCATGGATGGACGGGAAGCCTCTTCCGTCCGCGCCCGGCTCCGGACGCGAGCGAGTGATTACTGAATGGGATAGTCAGTTCGCACAAGTAGGTATGCATATGAAGTCTATTTGCCGAGATGGATATGTTTGCACTGTGTATGAAAAAAGTACCCGCGACGTTGGTTTCGACCTCGCAAGTGTAATTCGCGGAGGGTTCGGAGGCGCCGACATTCCGATGCCGGATGTTATCTACGACGGCACCGAAGGCGAACTCTACAATTTGCGCGAGGACCCGATGCAGTGGCGCAATCTGTGGAATGACGCCGGCTTCTCGAAGCTGAAATCCGATCTGATCGCAGACCTGTACGACAATCTGCCGCCGGCGCGAAATCCGCAGCTTCCCGTCGAGGCTGCCGCATGAGTCGCATCGTGCGGCTCAAATCGCCAATATAGGTTGCGCTGGTGGTCCTACCAGAAGCGGATGCGGCCGGTGTCGACGTGGACGAATCCGGTGCGCGGGTAATATCCCACGCCGCCGCCGAACATCGATATCGCGGCGCGCCGCACGTTGTTGAGCGAGCGTCCCTCGACGCAAATATCGATCGCCTTGCCATCCAGATGCAGGCTGTGCACTGCGACGCCCTCGGTGCGGAAGTGCAGCATCGCGTTGGTCCTCGGCGTGCGATATCCCGAGATGATCTGGAACGGCGCGCTGGTCTCGAGACGATGATGAATGCCCGCGAGCAGATCGAGCAGCGCGGGATCGATTGGCTTGACCGCATTCTCGCGCCAGTCGCGCAGAATAAAGTTGATCTCCTTCAGCGCGCCCGGGATGTACTCGCCCTTGGCGAAGTAGGTGGTCTTGAGGCTCTCGCCGGTATGCAGATTGTAGAATGACAGCGCGCGCGAACGCTTCGGAATGATATGGAAGGCAGCCATCGCAGCGGTCGGAATGAGCGCCGGAGCCGCGGCCAGGATGCCCATTTTGAGAAGCTTGCGCCGGCCGATCAGTGCCGGCGTTTCATCAGCGTTTTTCAATCGCAACCATCCCCATTTGCAGACTATTTTTTGGCCGACACGTCGTGCGCGATGCCGTCGTGGCTACTCACGACCGCGGCCGCCCCAGACCAGTCAATCAGATCGCTGAGCCTGAGGCTATTAGCCAGGTGCTTCGCGTCATCGATCGTCGCCCCGCCCTCGTCGTAGATATCACGATCAACTTCAATAAACACGCGCCCGTCGTCGAGTTTCGCGAACGTTATCGGTTCATACACGATCATGCCGGTCACGCCTTTCGAAATCCTGCCGAACAGATCCTTCGCATTTTCCGGCTCCAGCCGCACACATCCGTGGGTGTGATAACTGTAGATGCTGGCCGGCACGTTGGTCGCGTGAATTCCGATGCCCGGAATGCTGGTGCCCATCCAGTAGTTGCCAAGTGGATTGCCGGGCCCGGGCGCGACGCGGGTCAGGACCTCCTTGCCTTCATCTTCCATTTCCTCGCGGATATTCTTCGGCACTACCCAGGTTGGATTCTTGCTCTTGGTAAGAATCGAAAAAGACCCAGTCGGAGTTTTCCAGTCCGGTTTCCCGATCGCGACCGGATAGCAAGTGATCAGTTTTCCTTCCTGATAGTAGAAGAGCATGCGTTGCGGAAGATTGATCAGAATTCCATTGGTGATGTCGCACGCCGCGATGTGCTCGTTATCGATACGCAGGCTACGCCCGGGCTCGATATTGCTGAAGCGCGAGATGTGATTGGCATGCGCGATCAAGCTCGAATCGATGCCGAGCTTCGCCGAAATCAGATGCACCTCTTCCGTCTCGTCGGGCGAATAGTCGAACTGTTTTCCGACGATAATGTTGCTGAGGCACGGAAAGTTGCGTTGCGCGTAGGGGATCGGCGTCGGTGCGGGCGTCGCGGTCGAGGTTGCTGTCACGGTCGCACTCGCGGTCGGCAGTTGTGGCGGCGTGGGCGCGGGTCGATTGCAGGACTTTTGGCAACCAGAGAAGAATACGATTAGCAGGATGAGAAACGCGGCAGCCGCCGTCATTGCGTACTCCAAATCAAGCGGCGTCGGAGGCGATCAGACGGCGCGGAAGTCCTCAAATGATACCGGCGCGCGGAAGCGAAGTCAGGCAGCCGTCGGTCAGGATCACGACTTCTCCAGCTTCCGCAACGCCTGATCGACTCCCGGCATCCGGCTCGGCAGCTCGCGTCCTTTGAGCATGCCACCGGCGGCAAGCACCATATGATGCGCGTGGGAATTTTTGATCGCGCTGCGGAAGCCCATCTCGTCCTGTGCGTTGTTGATTGCGATCTTGAGCATCCGCAACGTGAAGCGATCGCTCTCCGCGATTCGCTCCGCTAGCGCAGTGGTCTCGGCCTCGAGCCGATCGCGGGGAACCACCATGTTCACGAAGCCGAGCCGTTCCGCCTCCGCAGCTTTCACGAAGCGGCTCTGAAAGAGAATCTCCTTGGCCTTGCGAACGCCGATGTCCCACGGAATCGAAAAGTATTGCAGTAGCGAGGGCAGAAACATCGCGTCCTCGGATGCGATGACGAGGTCCATCGCCGCGGCGAACATCCATCCGCCGAAAATGCAGAATCCATGAACCTGCGCGATGGTCGGCTTGGGCAGGTCGCGCCATCTTAGCGTCGCGTCCACATAGAGGTTCCATGAACGCTCGTGCTGTCCGCGCATCCCCTTGGGGTACGGTCGCTTGATGGTGTCCTCCTTGTCCTCGGGCGTGCCGAGGTCGTGGCCGGAGGAAAAATGCTCGCCCTCGCCCTTCAGAATGATCACGCGGATATCGTCGTCGGCACTTGCGGCGGCGAACGCGGCGTCCATCTCCTCGATCATGAGGCGCGACTGCGCGTTCTTGTAGCGCGGACGGTTGAGAATCACTTTGCCGACGCGATCGGATTTTTCATAGCGAATGTGCTTGTACGACATATCTGCCGCGTAACCCGCATCGACCGCGCTTGTCAACCGGCATCCGACAAATGGGAGGGTTTTGCGCCGTACAGATAGACGGGTTGACCCGCGAATCGCTCGCGAATAGCCTCGAAACGAGGTCCGGGGATGGGGGATGGAGTCATCGCGCCGCAGCAGCACGGCTATGCCGAAGTATCGAATCGGCGCGCCGGGGTGCTCCTCCATTTGGGC
>DATGKG010000137.1:0-7759 GCA_035294805.1 Binataceae bacterium (SeqCode)
AAGTCGCGCGCGTGGCAAATGCCGCCGCGCATGCGCTATCGCGTGCCGCCGACGCGTATCGCCGGACGACCTCGCTCCCCATCGTCCGCGTGCTGGGCCCCGCCGCCGCGCCCATCGAGCGCATCAAGAAGCGCTACCGATGGCAGGTGATGGTGAAGTCGGAAAATCTCACCGCGCTGCGCAACGCGCTCACCACGATGCGTAATGCGCTTGCGCGCCGCGCCCGCGAAAGCGATGTTTATCTCGGCATCGATATCGACCCCGTCCGCATGCTCTGAAACAATCAGAGCGAAGGAACTCGTAGCCCGAGAGAAAACGAGCGAGGCGCGAAGCGGGCTAAGCCGCCGCGCAGCGGCTCCCGAGGCGGAGCGAAGCGGAGTCGAGGGAAATTAAACGACGCGTGAGTGAACAGACAAGAAATTCGCTGGACAATGTCGTCCAGTTGCCGGCGCCGAACGCGATCCGCGATCTCAAAATGGACGACGGCGCGATCATTCATATCCGGCGTCATGGCAATCCCGCCGGACCGCGCCTCGTGCTCAGCCACGGCAACGGACTCGCGGCCGATGTGTACTTTCCGTTCTGGAATCTGCTGCGCGATCGCTATGATCTGATCCTCGTCGACGTGCGCAATCACGGCCAAAATCCCCTGCACGGCGGCGCCGGTCATGACATGGCGCATTTTGTGGCCGACTTCGAATCGACGCTCGCCGGAATCGAGCGCGGGTTCGGCGCCAAGCCGGTCGCCGGCGTTTTCCATTCGCTGTCCGGATTGGTAGCGATTCGCCATGTGCTGGAGCATCCGAATCGATGGCGCGCGCTCGTGCTGTTCGATCCGCCGTTCTACCCGCGCGAGGGCCATCCGCTGCACAATCTTCAGCATGGCGATAAGGAGAACCTCGCAGTCCGCGCGCGCCGGCGGACCGAGCGTTACAAGACACCCAATGATTTCGCGAAGCAGTTGGCCGCGAATCGGGGCTTCACCAAGTGGCGACCCCAGGCCTACAGCATCTTCGCGCGCGCGACGCTGCGCCAGGAGCCGTCGAGCGGTGAATGGATCCTCGCATGCCCGCGCGAGTTGGAAGCGCGCGTGTTCGAAGAGAATCGCGATCCGTCACTGTGGCTGAAGCTCGCCGAAGTAAAGTCGCCGATCAAACTCATCGGCGCCGATCCGACTATCGAAGGCGGAGTGCCCGCGCTCATCAGCAAGGCGATCGCGGAGGAGATGCCGGTCGAGTATGAGGCGATTCCGAACACCACGCATTTTCTGCAAATCGAGGAACCGGAAAAGTGCGTCCGCGCGATGGAAACTTTCCTCGCAAAGCACGGCATGGGCGCGTGAATCGCCTCTCGCAGGCGGCTTCATCGGATTTTTCTCCTTTGATAGACTGACCGTTCGGGCCGCCTCGCCGAGTCGTCCCGTTTATACAAATGGCGCTGCTCAGAATTCTCAAATTTCCCGAAGCGTCGCTGAAGGAGCGGGCGAAAGAGGTCGCGAACATCGACGGCAAGCTCGCGAGCTTCATCGACAGCTTGACGCAAACGATGTACGCCGCGCCGGGCGTGGGCCTCGCGGCGCCGCAGGTCGGCTCCTCTCAGCGAATCATCGTGCTCGACACCGACCACGACAATCCGGGCAAGAGCCTGCTTAAGTTGATCAATCCAGAGATCGTGGAAGCCGAAGGCTCGATCATCTGGGAAGAAGGATGTCTGTCGGTTGTCGATTTCACCGCGGATGTGAAACGCGCGGCGAAAGTGCTGGTGCGCGCCTGGACGCCGGACCAGAAGCAGATCGAAATCGAGGCTGAGGATTTGCTCGCGGTCGCATTACAGCATGAGATCGATCATCTCGACGGGCGGCTCTTCATCGATCGCATCAGCCGGCTCAAGCGCGAGATGTACAAGCGCAAAGTCAAGAAAATGATCAAAGACGGCACTTTCGAAAAGGCGAGGCCTCCCTCGGTCCAGATCTGAACGCGTCGCCTCCGCTGAAAATTGTTTTCATGGGCACGCCCGAGTTGGCGGCTCACGTCCTCGATCGATTGTTCGCGGCGTCGGGCCGGAATTTCGAAGTCGTCGGCATCGTTACGCGTCCGGATCAGCCGCGCGGGCGCGGCCAGAAGCCGCAACAATCGGAAGTCGCGGCTGTCGCCGAGCAGCATGGCGTCGCGACGCTGAAACCGACGAAGATTCGCACCCCGGAGTTCCTCGCGCAGCTAAAGGGATTTGAGCCCGACCTGCTGGTGGTCGCGGCCTACGGGCGCATCCTGCCGAATGATGTGCTCGCAGTTCCGCGCATCATGCCGATCAATGTGCACGCGTCGCTGTTGCCGCGTCATCGCGGCGCGTCGCCGATCGAGGGCGCGATCCTCGCTGGCGATCGCGAGACCGGCGTCACCATCATGCGAGTGGTCGAACAGATGGACGCCGGCGCGATGCTCCATCGGCGCGCGATTTCTATTGCCGAGAATGAAACGACCGGTTCGCTCAAGCGCAAGCTCGCGGAACTCGGCGCCGAGGCATTGATCGAGACGCTGGAGAAAATCCGTTGCGGCGAGGTGATCGAAACGCCGCAGGATGAGCGCCTCGCCACGTACACGAAGATCATCACGAAGGCGGATGCGGTGATCGATTGGCATCAGCCCGGCACGCAGATCGAGCGGATGACCCGCGCGTACGATCCGTGGCCGGTCGCGCGGACCACATTTGGCGGAAGCGACCTAATGATCTATCGCGCGCGAGTGGTCGCATCGGATAGCGATGTGGCGGCTGGCAGCATCGTAAGCATCGGCGCAGATCCCATCGTGCGATGCGGCGACGGTGCGCTCGAACTGCTCGAGGTGCAGGCGCCCGGACGCAAGCGCATGCGCGCGGGCGACTGGGCGCGCGGCCGCCGTGTCAACATCGGCGATCTTTTGGGCGATCGATTGGGCGCCTGAGTTGGTGAGGGCGGCAGGCATCGCGACGCGCAAGGCGGCGCTGGAAATTCTCTATCGCGTCGATCATGAGGGCGCATATGCGGATGTGCTGCTCGGCAATCGCCTTCCCGAGTTCGAACCCAGCGATCGCCGTCTCCTCACGCTGATGGTTCTCGGTACGCTCGCATGGCGCGGCCGACTTGATTTCGAGATCGAGCGGCTGGCGTCGCGGCCGCTGGCGAAGATCGATCCCGTGGTGCTGGAGATTTTACGCCTCGGACTTTTTCAGCTTCGGCATCTCGATCGCGTTCCCAAACATGCCGCGGTCGACACCGCGGTGACGATTGCAAATTCCGAGCGTCGCACGCGCGATGCGTCGGGCTTCATCAATGCGGTGCTGCGTAAAGCCACTCGGCAAAGCGCGCCAGATTTCACAATCGCGAACGATGACACGGGATCGCTCGCGCTCCAGTATTCGCATCCGCGCTGGATGGCCGAGCGATTCATCGCGAGCTTCGGCCGCGCCGATGCAGAAGCGCTGATGGCGGCCAACAACGAGGCTGCGCCGACCGCGATTCGGCTCAACCTCGCGCGAGCTCCTCGCGAGGAAATCCTCGCGCGCATCAAAAATGACGGCTTAGAGGTCATCGGAGAAGGTCGCTTTCCCGAAACGTTGATTCTTAGAGGCTCGCCGCATCTGGAGTCGGAAAGTTTTCGCGACGGTCTCTTCCATGTTCAATCGGAAGCTTCGCAACTGATTGCGAGGATGCTCGCGCCGACTCCGGGAGCTATCGTCGTCGATTGCTCCGCCGCGCCCGGCGGCAAAGCGACGCATCTTGCGGAGCTGGTCGGCGCGCGAGGCCGGGTGATCGCGCTCGATCTGAACCTCGCGGGACTCCGAAGCACCCGCAGGGTGGCGCGGCGACTTCATCACGCGAATATTTTCTGCGCGCGCGCCGATATCGCCAATGCGATTCCAATCCGGCTCGTGAGCTTCGATTACGTGCTGCTCGATGCGCCATGCACCGGTACCGGCACGCTGCGGGAGCATCCCGAAATTCGATGGCGCCTGCGTCCCGGCGATCCTGCGCGCCTCGCGACGCTGCAACTTGCGATGCTGCGTAACGCCGCCGCCCTCGTCCGCCGTGGAGGCGCGATTGTCTACTCCGTGTGCAGCTTGATGCCGGATGAAGGCACCGATGTAGTCGCGAAGTTTCTCGCCGAGCATCCGCAATACGGGATCGACAACGATGGCACGTTGCTGACGCGTCCGGATCGCGATGGTCTGGACGGATTCTTCGCCGCGCGGATCGTGCGCCGCTGAACTTTGCGAGCATCGCGCCGAGACGCTATCTTGCCAGCATGCAGCCGCCCGACAAAATCGCGCCGTCACTGCTCGCCGCCGACTTCACGCGCCTTGGCGATGAGGTTCGCGCGGTCGAGCGCGCCGGCGCAGACCTGCTTCACTTCGATGTGATGGACGGCCATTTCGTGCCGAACATCTCGATGGGAGTACCGATCCTCGAAGCGGTTCGCAAGGTCACCAAGCTCCCGCTCGACGCGCATCTGATGATCAGCGAGCCCGAGAAGTATGTCGAGGTTTTCATCAAGTCGGGCGCCAACTCGGTTTCAGTGCATTGCGAAGTCTGTCCCGATATTCCCAAAATCGCGAAACGAATTCGCGAGCTCGGGGCGCGCGCCTCAATCGGCATCAACCCCGAGACCTCGATCGATCGTGTGATTGCAGCGGCCGAGCATCTCGACATGATTCTTATCATGAGCGTGCATCCGGGCTTCGGCGGCCAGGAGTTCATTCCGGCGTCGCTCCAGAAGCTGCGCGAAGTGCGCCGCGAACTCGCCAGGCGCGGCCTCTCAGTCGACGTCGAGATCGATGGCGGCGTGAAGGCGGACAATATCGCCGACGTGCGAGCCGCCGGCGCCAATGTCTTCGTATCGGGCTCGGGAATTTTCGGCAAGAAGGATTACGGCAAGATCATCGCGACGATGCGCGATCTGGTCGCGCATGCGCAGCGGCCGAATCCGTAGCTTTAATGCATCACCGGAAACGCGCGCATCGGGAATGAGGCCACAGGCGTAGGCGCCGGAGTCGCGCGCCGAGTCGCGGTTGCCGTCGCGGTCGGAACTTTGGTTGGCCCGCCTCGGCCGCTTCCCACGAGTAAAACGCGATCTGGTCCCCCGGCATTGTCCCCAACATCGATAGAGCCGCGATTTTGGCCATTGCGCTGCGCGCTGAAACTTGCACTGACGGTGCATGACGCGCCGGGCTGCAGCACGTTCGGGCAGCCATTGGTGATTGGGAAAGCGTCGGAATTGCTCGAACTGATGCTGTTAATTGTCAGTTGTACCGAATTCCTGTTCGTCAGCGTCACCGGTTTGCTCGCGCTCGGCAGCGCGCCGACGATGCCGAGGGGGAAACTCAACGTACGAGGACTGATGCTTAGCGTGCCCTGCTTCCCGTGTCCGATCAGGCTGACACTCTGCACGCCGTTAGCCGCGTTGCTCGTGATCAGCAGCAGCGCGCTTCGAACCCGCGTCCCACTGGGCTGGAAAACGATCGGAACCCTGCACGAGCCGCCCGGTGCAATCACCGAGCACATGTTTGATTGAACGATAAACTCGGCCGGCGTCGCGTTCGAATCGGATACCATCAGCGGCTGTTCGATAGTCACCGGCGCCGGCTGATTCTTCGCGACGCTCAGAATGATGCTCTTCGGAGCGCTGGCGGCGCCATCGGGCGGCAGCACCGTTTCGAATCCGAACTTCAGGATCGACGGCTTGATGATCAGCTTACTGCCGACCGTCGTAGGCGTGCCGGTTGGCGTCGCCGTCTGCGCCCGCGAGGTGGAAAATCCGAACAGGCTCGTGAGCAGCAGCGTCGCGTAGCCGATTGCGGCCGCGATCCTGAGTAAGCCCCGCCACGTGACGCCTGTAATTATTCGCGACACCGGCGTCTATTGCTGGCGGCAAACTCCGACTCGAACGCTATTGGTCTTGATGTTGGCTGTGCTGTTGGGCGGGGTGTTTTGATCCTTGCTGAGAATGAATTGCAGTTCGGTACCCCCCGTGTCCCTAACGAACGAAATCTGACTTTTGTCGGCGAAGGTGATGGTCGCGGGCTGGCCGCTGGCGCCGGCCGCACAGGGCTCAGAGCTCGACAGCACCGCGGGCGAGCCAAGTCCGATGGGGTTTACGACGCCGTCGAGGTTTTGCGTTCCGGTCATCGTCACATTTCCCGAATTGTCGAAGGCCAGGTAACCGAGATAAACAGCGGGCGAGCCAGGCTTGCTCGTTGGCGGCGACACGAGTGACAGCGTCTCCGCGGCGCTGAATGCGCATGTGAAGTTGGTGGGGCATGCGGTCGCAATGCTGGTCGCTTGCGCGAACGCGCTCGACCATCCGAGTGCGAACAGAGCGGCAATCGCAAAAACAAATCTCTTCATCACCGATTTTACTTCTCCCCGTGAGAGATGGATTCGACCCTGCACCGCTCGCGATGTCAAGAGCATGCGGTATCTAGCGCGTTGGAATATGATGGACGCGAGAATCCCGCTCCCGGCGCGTTCGCACGAGCCATCAATGGATGCTATAAATTCGGTTCCGTCTATGTCCGGCCAAGTTTCCCGTTGCTCGGGGTGTAGCTCAGCCTGGCCAGAGCACTGCGTTCGGGACGCAGGAGTCGCTGGTTCAAATCCAGTCACCCCGACCATTTTCCCCTCGATGCCGATCGCCTAAATGACCACCGCGCTGCTGATCGTCGCCGCCTATCTCATCGGATCGATACCGTTCGGCGTCATTGTAGGAAAGATGCGCGGCTTCGATCCGCGCGCGGCCGGCTCCGGCAATATCGGCATGACCAATATCGCGCGCGTCGGCGGCTCCAGCGCAGCCGCGCTGACCTTCGTCGGCGACGTGCTCAAGGGCGCGATTCCGGTCGCCGCCGCGCGCTTGATGGGATATGCTCCCGCGATTCTCGCATGGGTCGCGCTCGCGGCATTCATCGGGGCGATCGCGTCAGTCTTCCTTGGATTCCGCGGTGGCAAGGGTATATCGGCCGCGCTCGGCGTATGGGTGGTGCTCGCACCGATAGCGCTGTTGTTCGCGCTTGCGGCTTTCGGCATCACGGTAGCAACCACGCGCATCGTGTCCCTCGGTTCGATCATCGCGGCGATCGTGCTGGTGCCTGCGGTCGCCGCGCTCTCGATGCCTCGGGCATACATCCTTTTGGCGATAGTGATGTCAGCCCTTGCGCTGATCCGGCATCGTGAGAACATCCGGCGATTGGCTGCGGGCGAGGAGAAACGCTTCGAGGTGCGCAGGAAGGCGGGCTGATGGGGTCTTGCGCCAGATGGGGTATATGAGGAAAACCTAAGGCAGGCTCGATCCGGCCGAGGTCGCCGTGAAGGGCTGAGGAAACCACATGAAAATGGTCGTAGCGATCATCAAACCGTTCAAGCTCGACGAGGTCAAAGAGGCGCTCTCCAGCATCGGCGTGCAGGGCCTCACCGTGAGCGAGGTCAAAGGCTTCGGCCGTCAGAAGGGGCATACCGAACTGTATCGCGGCGCGGAATACGTGGTGGACTTCCTGCCCAAGGTGAAGCTCGAAATTGTGGTATCGGACGAACTATGCCCGCAGGTCGCGGAGACGATCGAACGCGCGGCGCGCACCGGCCGCATCGGCGACGGCAAGATTTTCGTGATGCCGATGGAAGAAGTGGTGCGCATCCGGACCGGAGAGCGGGGCTCGCAGGCGCTGTAGGTCACATCTTCGCGACTAACGCCAATCATCCAATACGAACACTCCGGGGCGGTTGAAGGCCGCG
>DATGKG010000138.1:0-9886 GCA_035294805.1 Binataceae bacterium (SeqCode)
CATCCATCCGAGGTCGGGAGTGCCGCTCTTATAGAGTTTTTGCAGATAGACCGACGGCTGCAGCTTGAACCTGGCCTCAGTACCGACTCGCTCCTCATCTTTGATGTGCACTGATCCCATCGGTGGCCTCCGTGGTGCCTACAGAATATGCGTGAATCGCCCCTATTGATTCGGTTATCAATAGAATCTTGCGATGTCAAACTGCCGCTACCTATCGATAAGCGGATTGTGCGAGAGTCTCGATCGAGGAAACATCGCATGGAACGCGCGCGGATCAATGGAGTCGAACTGGCCTACGAACTGCAGGGCGCCGGCGCGCCGATTGTCATGATTCATGGCGCGCAAGGCGACCAGAGCATGTTCGCCGCGATGGCGAAGGAATTCGCCGCCAACTATCGCGTGCTCACCTTCGATCAGCGCGGCTCCGGGCTCAGCGAGAAGCCCGACATGCCGTACAGCATGGCGATGTTTGCCGACGACACCGCCGCGCTGATGGATCATTTGAAGATGTCACCCGCGCACATCATTGGCGTTTCGATGGGCGGGATGATCGCGCAGGAGTTCGCCTTGCGGCATCCGAACAAGGTTCGTTCGCTCGTCCTCGGATGCACGACGCCGGGCGGCTCGCATGCCATTCGCGCCAGCGGAGGCGCATTGGCGAGCGCGTATTCCACCCAGCCGATGACGGCGGAGGAGCGCGGCAAGGCGCTCGCGGAAGCCGCGTTCACCAAGGGCTATCTCGCGAAGCATCCGGAAATCATCGCCTCGATGATCGAGTCGCGCCGCAGCCGGCCGATCGATACGGTCGGCTTCGGCCATCGAATGAAGGCGGCGAGCGAACACAACACCTACGACCGGCTCGGAGAGATTCGCTCTCCGACGCTGGTGATAACCGGCAAGGACGACGCCCTTATCTCATGGGAGAATTCGCGCATTCTGGCTGAACGCATCAAGGGCGCTGAGCAGGTCATTCTGGAGCCGGCCGGCCATTGCTTCTGGCTCGAACAGCCCGAGAAATCACGCGATGCGATCGCCGGATTCATCCGCCGCCACGGAGGCGCGAAGAGCTAACCTCTGATGAGCGGCTGATAGGATTGTGCTATGATTGGATTTATGGCGCCCATCGGCTGGGCGCCATAGTCATTTTAGGGACCAACGCGAAGATGCGAAATGCAAAAACAAACCCATTAAATGCAGGAAACATAATGGTTTTTCGTCGCGCCTTAACTTGAAATGATGATCCTCGCAGGCAAAAAAACAAAGCCACTGGGTTGATTGAGGGAGAGCGGTGAAGGGCAGCCAGTGGACAGTCGATCCCATCGTCCAGAAGCGAAAAACGAACCCATTGCAAATCTGTATCGACGTTATGTCGGTAGTGATACTAACTGGTTCCCCTTCCCGCACTCGGACAGCTTAGCTTACTTCGCTGCGGTGCGGATTTTCATCGCGAGCAGCTGATCCAGCAGCGCGCGGCGTGTCTTCGATAGCTCGGTGAGTCGCGTCGCGCGCAAACGATGTACCTCATCGGCAGTGTATGGCGCGAATGAATGATCGGCGCTCATGTTGTCCAGCACCCAGTTCATCACGGTCGCGATCTGCGCGTCGTTCAGCGCCGATAACGATACGCCCGGCACCTCGATGAGATAGGCGCGGCCGCCAGAGGCTTTCAGAAAATCGCCAAGCCCGATCAGCGGAGGAGCGGTGCCCTTAATGCCTTCGCCGTGCGAGCCGTGGCATCCCCAGCAGTTGAGTAGATAGAGATTGCTTGCCGATTGTGCGCAGGCGGGCAGGGCGGTTCCGAAAAGGTAAGCTGCGAGCGCGAGAGAGTAGACGACCCTCAAGTACTCACTTCACTCCGACGATTTCAGAGGTCGAGCAGTGATAGACCATCGTCGGCGCGCCAAAGCACCAGATGAGATCGCTGTCGAGCTGCGCGCGATAAATCGGCATCTCGCCTTCGGTGTTGCCGCATAGGCACTTGCCGCACGCGCCTTTGCCGCAGCAATCGCGATAACTCACGATATAGTCGCGGTTGTCGCCGGGATTGTGGCACGTCCCCACCCACGACGTCGGCGAAGGCGTCGCGCCGGGCGGGCAGTCATGCGAATCGCCGCCGCAGCAGGTGCAGAGGAATCCATCGATGGCGCAGTACTTCCAGTAATCGCAGGTCAGATCGTCGTTGACGTTTTTATGCGCCGACTTTTTGAAGTCGGTGCCCTGCGCACGCGCCACGCGATCCACCGGCAGCAGCGGAATCGCGGCCGCGCCGAGGATGAACGTGCCCAGCCGCGCGAGGAAACTTCGGCGCGAGGTCCGCTGGGCGATGCTGCGGGTCAGCGATTCGACGAATTTGTCCATTCGATGATGTCCGTTTGCCCTCAGGGTCCGTATAACAAAAAGGGCGACCCGATGTCGTCATACTCGCCCAGAAATTTCCCATCGGGCGCCGAATAGGTTTCCAGCTTGGACGGCAACAACGACATGTCGAAGAGAATCGGCTTGTCGGCGTTGCTGACCCTGATCGAATAGCCGGGCGTCTTGAGCTTGATGCGCTGAACGCGCGCGTGGGTCTGCGCGTTGAAAGCCCACACCTCGGTGCCGAATTGTTTATGCGTCCACTCGCCGCCCTGATGCATCAACGCGTACAGGATTCCGCTCTTCGCCTGATACGTCACCGTCTGCCATCCGCCGGGACGCCACTTCTGCGCGACATCCTTGTCATCAACCAAGGACCAACTCGGCTGCGCAGCCGCTTCCGGTCCCGAAAAATCCACCGGCAGCACCTTGCCGTGATACGAAACGAAATAGGCCTTGTTGCCGACGACGGCCGGCTGATCGAACATCGGATCGGTATTCGGATCGAATAGTGGCTTGCTCTGGCTCTTCGCTATCTGCTTGCCGGAATCGTCGAATTGAACCGTGAGCATCGAGCCGTCGGCGCACATCGAGAAGAATTGACGATTGCCGGTTGCAGCCACCTGCGCGCATCCGGGAGTTTCGATTTCGCCGAGGAACTTGCGACCCTTCAAGTCGACAATGCTCACCGAGGTCGCCGGCGTCATGTTCGCGACCAGCAGGAAGCGGCCGTCGGGCGTGATGGAAGTCGTGTTGCGCTTGGGCACGATGAGCAGCCGTTTGGGCGGAAGTGCGATCTCGCCCAGCACGTTGGTGGTATGCGCGTCGAAAATCGTAACCACATCGGTGCGATCGCCGCGCCATCCTCGCGAGTAGTACGTATCGATCATGTACATCTCGCGATGATCGGGAGAAATCTCGAAATTCGCCTCGTAGCCGCCGAACACGGTGCCGAGGAGTTTCCGCGTTTCGCCGTCGATGATCCAAATCTTCTGCAGCATGTTCACCGGAAACTGCAGATCCATAATGTAGACCCAGTTGGGTTTGGGATCCGGCAGCGTGAGGGTGGTCATCTGATCGGCGGGAAGTTGCGCGCGCGCGGACGGCGCGCCGACGAGCAGCAGGATCGCGACGGCGAGCATCGCGACGATTTCGATACGTTTGATCAGCATGAGGACGACGCTCGCGAACGAATACTCCGCCATTGAAACTGCGTCAACGGGAGCCTCGAGCCGAATCCGTTCGAACGGTGACGCATGTGCCGGAGGAACTCTGGTGCGTGCCCTGCGACAGCCGCTGCCCCAAACGGAAAGAGCGTCGGTTTGAAGGTGACCTTCCGGACCGCATGCGGCGCGCCGATCCTCTTTCACATTCTGTAACCCCGATTTTCACGCCTAAGGGTGGGCAGTTGCAGCTCAGGAATTGGATGCGCTGAGGAGGGAGCGATGGCGAAAGAAAATTGGAGACTCACGGTTTGGGCTTGCGGATTTATCCTGGCGATGGCCGGATTAGTCGTGGGATCCGGTGCATACGCGCAGACCGGATGGAGTACCGACGCATCGCGCAGTGAGCCGGATGCTAAAAGAACTCCCCCGCCACCTCCGATTCAGATCGCGGGTTCATGGGATGGAACAATTCAGGACCCCGTCCAGGGCATCGGCGCCATCAACCTGACATTTACGGAAAGGAGTACGAAGACGAAAGGCATCTTGAAAGGAACCTGGACGGTCAACTTCAATAACCCGCCTAACGGCGCAATCAACGACGTGGGTACACTGACGGGATCGGTAATCGGAAGCACAGTCGCAATGACCTTGATCCCGAGACGTGGCGATGCCTTGGGCAATTGTAGAAACATTTTCAATGCTGTTAACGCGACTCAGGATATGATCTCGGGAACCTTTCACTTTTCCGGGTGCGGAGAAAACCACACCGGACCCATTAGCGTCCAGCCGGGCCCGGCGCCGACCCTGGTTTTCGTAAACATCGGCGATGATTTCTTTTTCCCGCCCCGAGTTACCATCAGCGCGGGTCAGACCGTGCGCTGGACCAACAACGGCTCCGAAGATCATACGGTTACTTCCAATGCGGGAAGCAATTGCAGACCTTCTTCGAACGAGGCCTTCGACTCTTCAACCATGGATTCCGGCACCACCTTCGACCACACCTTCAATAACCCTGGTACCTTCGCTTACTACTGCCAGGTTCATGGCTGCCCGATGCGAGGCACCATTACAGTGCAATAGGTATGGTTATCGGATCGATGCCTGCTCGGGGCTTAGAACCGCCAGTTGATCTTTTCGCTGGCCTCGGGCAGGTAGGCGCAATGGGTGCCGGTGTGGATGCTTCGATCGAGATGAGATGCGAGCATGGGGTCGTTGCGTCGGATGAGATCGAGGCCGCTGCGGATGTGTTTGGTCACCAGCGAGCGCGCGCGCTCGGTATGAGAATGGGCTCTTCGCCCGCGGCCACGCGGGCCGACCGCCGCGCTAAGCTCACTGGTGATCAATTCGAGTTCGTGACGGGCGGCGTCGACGCGTCCAGGATCGTTGTCGCGCTGAGCGGCTTCGAGCTCTGCGCGCAGTTCCGATTGTCTGCGCCGATATTGGTTTAGCGCCTGCGCATCAAGGCTCTCCCCCGCATCGCCGAGTCCGCTTTTGACGGTAAGACCTTGCCCGCGCGCCGCAGCGCCATCGCCAACCGCGTCGCTGCCGCGCTCGACCGTCTGCACCAGATCGATCACATGAACGCGTTCGCCCGGACGGCCGAGCAGATGCGCAAGGTAGCCGAGGCCTTTGATGTTGCGCAGGCGCGAGGTTTTGCCATTGTGCGCGATGGTCCAGAAATCGCCGTCGCGCCGAAAGCTCGACGGTAATTCTCCATCCGGAGATGGAGTTATCGAGGCGAGCGGCGCCTTGCTTCGTGCCGCCTCGACGCGATCGATCCAGCGCTGACCCGCTCCGCAATGACGGTAGATCGCGACGGCGGCATCGAACTTCGCGTCAGCCTCTGCGCGATCTCCAATCCCGCGCAGCGCAGATCCCCAACTTACAAGGGTGTCGGCTTCTTCAAAGGGCAACCGGTATCGCTTGAAGATCGCGATTGCGCGCTCGAAGTGCTCTTTGAAGGGGCGTCCCAAAGCTGCCGCCAGTCTTCCTTCCGCGCGATGGATCAGACCCTCCCGGCCACACCAGTTTTCGCCTTGCGCAACGATCTCCCGGCATACTTTCAGATGCGCCTCAGCTCGGTCGGGCCGGCCTGCGATGACTTCGAGGGACGCCGCGAACGGGCGAACGCCCGTCTCCAGCCAATAGTTGCTCGGCTCGTACAATTGCATTGCTTCTTCGAGAATTTCCAAAGCCTGCTTTGGATCGCCCAGCAGATTGAGCGCGCCGGCCAATGACGGCAGCGAAGTCACGACGTCCCATAGGTGGCCGGTGCGCCGGCCCCATTCGATCATGGTCCGCTCCATCTCCGCCGCGCGCTCGAAGTCGCCGTCGAACCTCGTCACCATGCTTCGGAAAGAGGGATTGGTCCGATGTGCCGTCGCAAGTTCTCTAGCTCGCGCCAGGTTCCCCATTTGCAGCTCCGTCTGCACCAGGAATTCGAAAGCGCGCTCACGCTGATTGGGCGGCATTCCCTCGCGCTCCACTATCATGGTGAAGAGTCTGCGCGCTTCGAGTGGATTCAGCATCGTCATCTGAGCCCAAGCCGCATACCAGGTCACCGTATTAAATACACCCGGGTCGCGGATTCCCTGCAGGGCTTCCATTACCTCCCGTAGCATCGTGGCGGATTCGCGATGACGCCCCAAGATCGACAGGAGTTGGACGACATGCGCTCCTGATTGTAGCCATTGGGGGATGGACACCGCGCGCCAGATCTCCATTGCGCGCCGGGCCGATGTTAGGGCTTCCTCGATCCGAACCTGCTGAAAGAGCGCCACCGCCATGCCCTGATGTAGCCATCCGGGCGACGCCTTCTCGGCCCACGGGCCATGCCATTGTTGCGCTTGACGAAAGTAATCGAGCGACCGCGCGACGTTCATGTCGGGTGCAAAATCCGCGAGGAACACCAGCGCGAGACCCAGAGTGACGTTGAGGCTCGCGACCCAGGCTTCGTCATTCAATTCCCGATACAGACTGAGAGATTCCTCGAGGTGCGCGATTCCTCGCGGCGGATCGATAAAAAACGCCTCCGCCTCGCCCAGCCGGAAAAGGATTTTTGCGCGGCGTGCGTCGCGGCGCCCTTCGGTTAGCGCGACTGCGGCGCGCCAATGCTCGACGGCCGCTGCGTAGGCGAACACCGCACGTGCGGCGAGACCCGCGCGATATGAATAATCGATCGCCTTCTCCGCGATGCCTGCTTCGCGAAAATGATGCGCCAGCTCGTCGAGGTGCGCGTCAAGGTTCTGGGCGTACAGCTCCTCGATCGCGGTTCCGATCGCGCCATGGAGCCGCATCCGCATGTTGGTGTCGAGGGCCTGGTAAATTGATGCGCGAATCAAGGCGTGAGCGAAACGGTAGCGGCCTTGGCCGAGTGTAACCAAGATGCCGTCGCGTGAAGCCTCATCGAGACACGAATTGAGCTGCTCGCGCGAACCTTGTTTAACGCGCGTACAAATTTCACCATCGAATTCGTTGCCGATCGTGGCGGCGACCTCCAGCACCGCGCGCGCAGGCTCGGACAGCTTCGCAAGGCGACGCCCAATTGCCTCCCGAACATCATGCGGAGCACTGAAGATCTCCTCCGATGTGAGAGCGCCGCCTCGATCGCGTTGAGCGATCAAGCTGCGCACGATTCCATCGACGAACAATGGATTGCCGGCGGTTGCCTCGTAGAGTCTTCCCACCGACGCCACATCGGGCTGCTCGCCCAGCGTCAGATTGAAAAACTGTGCGACCTCCGCCGAGCTAAGACCGGCAAGCGGAAGCGGGCGCGCCTCGCGACTCAAATCGCCGATCTGCTGACTCAACTCGGCGGAGCGCTGGACCTCCATTTGGCGATAAGTCCCGACGATGAGAACGCCGGTATTCCTCAGCTCCCGCGCGACAAACCGGAGCATCGTGAGTGAGGCGCTATCGGCATCGTGCAGGTCATCGAGGAAAATCGCCAGAGACCCGAGCCGCGCGGCCTGCTTGAGCAGGGTGGCAACCGAATCCAACAAACGAAACTGCGATTGATGCGGATCGGGACGAGCCGGCTGCCGATGAGGGATTCCGCGGCGCGCGACGGCGAACAATTCGGGGACGATCTGCGCGACGGTTTCAACCATCGGAGCGGCGTGTTCAGATTCGAGGATCTTGCGTCCGGCCGGGTCGAGCGAGGCGATCAGCGCGCGGACTATCTGAATCCATGGCCAGTAGGCTGGCGCGCCGTCGCCCTCCCAGCATCGTCCCCACAGCACCCGGACGGAGCGTTCGCTGGCCAGCTTCGCGATCTGATCAGCGAGACGAGTTTTGCCGATGCCGGGCTCTCCGGAGATAAGGAAGAGCTGTCCGCGTCCTTCGGAGGTTTCCTCGAGCGCATAGCGCAACTGGGCGCATTCGCGCTCGCGTCCAACGAAGACCTCAAAGCTCGACGCCGTGTCGCCAACAGACATCGCGCAGAATGTAGATCACGGTCATCGGAACAGCCAGTGCGAGCGTTGGCGGCGCGATGGAGTGCATGGGACCGCCATTTTTGACCTGCACGGAGGAGATGAATCCTGCGGCATCAAAGTGTAAGTTGGGAAGCCTTCGAGCGGAGAGGTGGCCGAGCCCGGTTTAAGGCGCACGCCTGGAACGCGTGTAAACTCGAAAGGGTTTCGGGGGTTCGAATCCCCCCCTCTCCGCCAAGCAGTCTGTACTGTTTACCTACAATATAGAGATAGAGGAAAAGAGGCGCGCACGGCGGGCCTTTTGCGCTCGAAGCGAACCAGAGAAAGGCTCGTCTCTGCCGATCGGCCGAATTTCGCGCGGTTTTTCTCCGCGCGCAGAAAAGCCGGTTCGCTTCAGGGCCCAGAAGCTTTTGGCTTCGGCGTCGCTGCCGCCAATCTCGACGGTCCCAGCGTGTGCCGGATGTTCAACCGCGCGATCGCGCGACCAGCGTATGCCGAAACATCTTTCCTCAGATCACGATCCGCTGTTTCGTTTTCAACGCTGGCTGGCGAACCTTCGAATCCTTGAGATTGATGAGATCAAGTCAATTCCCTGCACGCCCCGTCGGTTTTGTCGATGAGGCCGAGTGCTGCCTCGCGTAACTTGGTGCTGCCGATGCCGTAGAACGAAAGATAGAGCGCCTTCGGCACCGTTGGGGTGAGCACAAGCGGTGCAGTGCGGTCCTTCAAATCGCCGACCGCGATCGATTGGCGCGCATAGCCGTATGCTCTTAGGCCGAACGCGTCGCCGTCGCCGCTGATCTGAAACTTGCCGTCATGGTCACTGCGTACGACGACGTTCTGGAGCGTCACGATTGCATCCTCCATCGGCCTTTTGGTCGCGCCATCGATGATGGTTCCCGTGTAGCTCAGGGCCGGTAACTTTGGGAACAAAGCGGTGAGAAAGAACAAAGACAGCGCGAAAACAATCTGTCTCGACATTAACCGTCACCACCTCCTACGGCATCCGAGCCGGGAGCAGACTCTCGAATCTTTTTCCGAGGTCGGCATTGGTCACGATGAAGCGCGGAAGCGCCATGAGGTTGTCGCCGCGCCAGACCTTACGCCGCTCGATGGTGACCCCAGCGACGTATCCGGATTTGGTCGCGGCGGCAATCAATTCATCGTCGTAGATGCCGAATGGCCAACTGAGCATTGTCACGTTGCCACCGAGCCGGCGTTCCAGGACCTGTCGCGATTTGATGAGCTGGGTATCCACGAACTTCGCGTAATACACCGCGGAAAGCCGACGCTTCTCGATGTGAAAATTGGGATGCCAGTAGGTGTGCGATTCTACCGTAAAGAGTCCGGTCGCCTTGAGCGCCGTCAGTTGTTCCCATGTCAGCGCATACGAGGCATTCGATATCGCGGATGGATAGATGAACAGTGTCACGGGGATTCGATAGCGCTCGACCAATGGTTTCATGTCCGTGAAGACGCTGCGATGGCCATCGTCGGCGGTGATCGCCACCGCGTGCGGCGGCAACTCGCCGTGGCCGGCGGCGAAATTCACCACATCGTTCAGGGGCACGATACTGTAGCCGTGATCATGAAGATACTTGAGCTGCGATGCAAAGACCGGGGTGGTGACCGTCATACTATCGACTGCTACCGGGCCGAACCGATGATAGACGAGAATCGTCGCGGACGTCGCGCTCTGGGGTACGGTGCCAGCCATGGCGACCGGCGCCATCGCACGGAGCGATAGCGTCAGGATCGCGACGATAAGAAGATCCCCTTTCACAAACACTACCTTCTTGCGGATACCCGGTGCGGTAGCGACTCAGAATGTCCAGTGCAGGTTTTCCTCGGGGTTAACCGCAAATCGTGCGTACTTGGTCGATATCCGACCTGCGGACCACTGCGCCGGAAGCGATACTTCTTCGAGTACAG
>DATGKG010000139.1:0-2116 GCA_035294805.1 Binataceae bacterium (SeqCode)
TGCAGATCCTGAAACATGCGCTGGGCGAGCCCGCTCGTCAGCTGGTCGAGAATTCCGGCGAAGATGGCGGCGTCGTCATCCATGAGATGCGCGCCCATCAGCGCTATTTGGGGTTCGATGCTGCGGAACGCAAGTACGTAAACCTGGTGCAGGCCGGCATCATCGATCCGACCAAAGTGGTCCGCCTCGCGCTCGAGAACTCGGCCTCGGCGGCGAAGCTGTTGCTTCTCAGCGAGGCACCCTCACCGAGGTTGAAGCCGAGAAGCAGAATCATTCACCGATGATGCAGGAGTCGCGCTAGAAGCGGAAAACACAGGCGAAGACTAGTAGAGCAGATAGCGTGCGCGCAGGATGCGGAAATTTTCCAGTTCCGGTTGCCATTGCGCGACGATCTGTTTGGGATCCGTGCCTGACTTGATTTCATCGAGTGTTCGACGCGAACCAACCATCGAGAGAGTCGCGTCGATTTTGAAATCGTCTTTATACAGATGACGCAGCGCGGCAAGCAGCTCGATTCCGAGGGCCGGCGAATCCAGCGCGAGGCGGTCGTCGAGAGAAATCCGGACTCCGTGGCAGCTTCGGCCCGCATAGGTGTCGGCGGATGGCGTGAAGTCGACTGACTGAAAACGAATGCCAGGAATCTTTCGCTTGTCCAAATAGGAGAGTAGCGCGTCCGAATCGATCCACGGCGCACCAACCAATTCGAATGGCGTATCTGTCCCGCGACCGACGCTCACATTGGCACCCTCGAGCATCGCAACGCCGGGGTACAGTGTCGCCTCGGGAAGTGTCCGCAGGTTCGGCGACGGCGCCCTCCACTGCAAACCCGTTTGATCGAACCATTCGGAGCGCGCGTAGCCACGCATCCTGATAACGTGCAGGCGCGCGCCGATATGATTCTCGCGATTGAACATCTCGGCCAGCTCGCCGACCGTCATGCCGTGGCGCGTCGGGAGCGGGAAATATCCGGTGAACGATTTCAAATCGGCGTCCATGATCGGACCCTGCACGGTGGCGCACGAAATCGGATTCGGACGATCCAGCACGTAGAAGTCGATGCCTCGACGCGCCGCAGCATCCATAGCATAGGCCATGGTCGTGACGTAGGTGTAGAAGCGCGCGCCCGAATCTTGAACATCGAACACCACCGCGTCGAGGCCGTCGAGCATGGCCATACTCGGTCGCCGCATTTCTCCGTACAAACTATAGAAGTGCAAACCGGTGACTGGCTCGATACCCGATGCGACGCTTCCATCGACGTCGCCTTGCAGGCCGTGCTCGGGACCGAAGATCGCGCGCAGCGTGAGTCCGCGCGCATGAGAAAGCGCCTCGATATCGCGAATACCTGTTTGGTTGACGCCGGTCTGATTCGTGATCAATCCGACGCGCTTGCCCTTGAGTTGGACGAATCCGTCATTCGCCAAAATGTCAGCTCCGGTCAGAACTGTTGTCTGGGCGGAGAGGCGTTTCGGCGACGCGCAAAAGGAGTTCAACGAAGGCCGACATTCGACGATGCGATCCTCGGAGAGGCTACCGAGGCGATCCGAAATCAGCGTGAGAATTTCGCGTCTCAATGGGCCCGCATCACCGGCACCATTCGGGTAGGTGCGGTTGGTCAAGATGATCGCCCAGGTCGACGAGACGGGATCGATCCACAGCAGCGTTCCTGTAAATCCGAGATGGCCATAGGAACCGACGGGCAAGAGCTGCTCGCGATTCGCACATAGCGGCGCGCCGAGGTCCCATCCGAGCCCGCGCAGGGAGCTCCCATCAAGTGCCTCGAGCGGCGATTCGGGAATCGTCATTTCATCGATCGAACGGGGAGAAAGAATCGTGACCGCGCCCGCGCGACCGCCGTTAAGCAACATCCTCGCGAAGATCGCCAGATCGTCGGCGCTGGAGAACAGTCCGGCATGGCCCGCGACCCCTCCCATTCGCGCGGCGGTCGGATCGTGGACCTCGCCAAAGCGCAACTTACCCGCGAGGTATTCAGTTGGCGCAATGCGGCTGAGTTCTCGCGCCGGCAACATGAAAGCGGTGTCAGTCATTCTTAACGGCGTGAAAATGTTGATGCGGCAATACTCGTCGAGCGGAAGGTTCGCCACGCGCCGAACCA
>DATGKG010000140.1:0-4128 GCA_035294805.1 Binataceae bacterium (SeqCode)
TCGAGAGCACACCCACTCTCGCCGATATCGCAATTTTCGCGCCGACGCCGATTCGGGTCAACCCTGCTGGCCCACGCTCACTCCCAAAGCCCCTTCCACCATGGGTCATGCGATGGAACCTCGTTCAGGCCGACATTCTTCATGATACCGCCAAGGTCCCATCCGGTGAGATCGGCCAGCGTCTGTGCCTCGCGGCTCTGGCGCTCATGCACCTGCGCGAAATAGCCGTGCGCGGCCTCGCATGCCTCGGGCGAACCCTTCCACGGATGCTGCAGGACGTAACGCGCCTGATAGTTCTCCTGATCGCCGGTTTCCTGAAACGCCAGGTCCTCGGGGAAGCTGTCGGAGGTGTATCGGACGTGAAGCCGCGTCAGCATCACCGGCATCGCGCCGCCACCAAACATTGGGCCGCGCCGATACAGCATCGGCGATGCGCCCGCCTGCGGCTCATCGAGCCAGAACACGCCGAGGCCGCGCAGCTCCTCGCGCGACAGTGGCGGCCCGGCGCACGGATCGCACCATCCCATGTTCCATACGTATTCGGTGAAGACCGCTCGCATCGCGTTGTCGTCGACCTGCTTGTCGAACATCGCCTTATAGAAATCCTGGAACTTCGGCTGGATGTACTCGGGAAGATTCTCGCCGGTCGGCAGCTTCTCGGTGCGATAGTTGGTGGCCTCGACGCGGCCGTTCTCCGTGAGCGCATACACGATGAGATCCTGTGGGCCTTGCGCGTTAATCATGCCGAGGCGGATCGGCAGCATGAACTTGCGCGACTCGAACGCAAACTGGATCGGACGCAGGTAGTTGAGCCGGCTCGCCTGATGCTCCTTGAGGTTCACCTTCGCGACGAAGAACTTCATGTTCTGGCGGATGTAGGGTTCGAGCGCGCGATGCGCTCCCACAGGAATCTTGTAGCCATTTTCCTGTAGCCATGTTTCCAGGCCATCGGATTGCTTCGCCGACAGAATCACGATGTCGTACTCGCCGACCGTATATTGCGCATCGATCGTAACGCCGAGGGACTTCTCCCTGCCGACTCCGCCGCCACGGCCGACTCCGATTCCACCACCGCCCGCAGCCGCACTATATGCCTGCGCCATCGGCCGCATCACCTCGCACGGGTCGGAATCGAAGTACTCGACCAGACGCGGCGAGCTGTACTGATCGAGCTTCTTGAAAATTTCGCGATCGCCGATATGAATCTGCTCCTTCTGCAAAACCTCCGGCACCGGAACGACCAGCGCGAACTCCGACGGCTCGCCTTGATAATCGTTCATCAGGCTGAGCACGCTTTTGTCGCCGTGGCGCACCATCACGACTTGCGATGCGCGATTGAAGAGACTGCTGTCGGCCTTGCCGACGTAAAATCCGCAAAACGCATGCGCCTCAGGCGGCCGCGCGACCCCGTACGCGACCAGTATCGCGAGTATCGGAAGCGCGAGTCTCATCTTCAATCTGTTCATGATTGCCTCCAACTTGTTTTCCCAAATTTGACCAACGATATTTCGGAGCCACGAACAACGCGTCCCACATCGGCACCATCGATGCGGCGAGGAACAGCGCCCAGAGCATCCCGTTGTGCGCGTAAAATCCGAACTGCCATGTGAATGCGATCGCGGCGACTACCGCGGCATGCATCGCGCGCGCCCGCGGATGATTCGGCGACGTCATCGGATCGGAAATCATGAAGAAGGCGAACAGCAGCAGCGCGCCATTGGCGAGTTGATGTTCGAGCACGGCCCAGCGCTGCCCTAGATACGCGATGCGCATCGCGAGCGCGCCGACATAGAAAAGAAGGAAGCTCCAACTGATATCGGCACGCCGCGCGCGGGTGACAACGAATGCCCCCAGCGCGACCATCCATCCGGCGAGCGCGATGTCCTGGCCCCATTGGCCCGGCGAAATCCACACGCCGGGAAGCATCAGCATCGCGAAGATGACGCCGAAAGTTGCGGGATTGAACAGATGCTTCCCGCGCACGCGTAGCAGCGACTTCGAAAGAATCGCCGCGCATGCCGCGATCGGATGAACCCACAGATTATCCGCGCGCAGCAGCAGCGTGAGGCTTAGTGCGGTGATGATCGCACTGCGATACGATCGCGGCGCATCGGGGCGCATACCAAATGAGAGATGTTGCGCCGTCAGCGCAGTTACGAAAGTGAGAATGATCTGTGCGGACGAGAGGCTGAAATCGCGCAGCCATGCGCCCGCGGCGAGCAGGATGCCGAGGAACAGAATCTGGAACAGCCTCGGATCCCCGAAGGTATTCGCCAGCTTCCAGTTAGAAAGACGATCGAGGCAGCGGCTTCTTGCGCGCATCGGCATTTCAAACGGCCTCCGGCCTTTCGCATGGCCTCTCGACCTATGAACGCGACGCGCGATTTTTCTTGCAGACTATTTTTCCCTGCTTGCTTTACTGTTCCTCTCCCGCGTCTTTCCGCGAGAGAGGTGCCGAGACGCGATGCTGCGAGCAAGCATCGTGACGCGGCGGTGAGGGTGCTGCGCATTCCACTGACGCCGGTCCATCTAAGTCCTCCGCCTCGCGAGCGCCATGGCGCGTCTTCGCTCGTGACGATTGCTGGTAAAACCGCCGGTAAACATTGAACTTAGTGGGTTTGTTTTTGCATTTTCATTTCTGTCGTTCGCGCCATCCGAGGTCCTTTGCGCAGCGCTGCTCTGAGCGCGGGCAGCGGTCTCGGCGCGTCCTCCGATTGCGTCACTGGCCGCGCCGACGTTTACAGAAATGCAGCGATTTTGCTCACGAAAGTGGGTTTGTTTTTGCGCTTTTCGATGCGATGGCCCCGCGCTCCGTAGCGTTTGGAAGCCCTGGAGACCGGCCATCGCGTCGCGAATCGCCCGATTGAGCCTGCCCTGATAGCGGATGAGCGCCATCGCCTCCCGCGGTCCCGGGATGGTCGGCTTCCATAGACCGGCGCGGCGCAATTGGTCGCGGCGAGCTTCCAGGCGCGCGGCCTCTCGTCGATCCGACGTCGCTATGCGCGCGTTCAGCTCGCGCTCGCGCTGCTGATGGTATTTCAGCGCGGCGATATTCTCGTAGCGCAGCAGCGCGGCCATCCGCACATAGGAATCCGCGATAGTCGCAACACAAATTTCTTCCTCGGCGCATTGCGGCCTGAAGTCGTTACAGAGTCCGTCGAATGTTTCCGCGAAGTCGCGATGCTGCCGCTCGCTCCATCGCTCGGGCGCGACGAAGAAGCCGTGCTTGATGGCATTGCGCGCGACCCGCGCCTTGCCCTTGGGTGTCCGCGGACCGGTCGAGCACGAGGCATTGCGGCGGTTGGCCGCGAGGCGGCGCGGCGTGAGCGCGAGCGGAGCACGACGCGAGTAGGAATGTAGGGAAACGGGAGCGGGGGTGAGACGGACGGGGCTCGCTGCCATAAGCGAAAGCCTCCTTTTGCGATGGCCGCGCGACGACGCCGCGACCGTAACCGATCAGTATCCGCCGATGACTAAAGGTTGCCTAGGGGATGAACTTTTACGGCAAACCAAAACTACTCGAGAGTGTTCTTGGAAGGTTCCTCTTCCGCATCTTTCCGCGGGAGAGGTCGGCCGGCGTGATTTTCGCGATGGCTGCGATGCGAAAATCATGACGGGCGGGTGAGGGTGCTGCGAGGCGCTACCAACTTATTAACAGGTCACTTTATCGGCGGATCGAATGCGCTGATCGGCGGTGCAATACCAGCGAACTTCTCGATCTCCACCAGCGTCGTTTGCGCGCTCGGACCCTGCGCCAAGCGCGAGGTCCCCTTGTCCAGCGTCAGCACGTTCGGGTTCCCATGCTTGTCGAGGCTGCCGATGACGCCGGGATGCTCGGGGTCGTACCACGCGCCAGTCGCCATCTGCACTACGCCGCGCCGGATGTCGTCGCTAACGGCGGCGCCCGCGAGGAGCGCGCCGCGATCGTTGAACACCCGCACGATGTCGCCGCTTGCGATGCCGCGTGCGGCCGCATCCTCGCGATTGATGCGAATCGGCTCGCGTCCCGCGACTTTGCTCGCCTGGCTGACGCGCCCCATGTCCATCTGGCCGTGCAGGCGCGTACTCGGCTGCGTCGTGATCAGATGCAGCGGGAATTTCGCCGCGAGCGCGCCGCCGAGCCATTCG
>DATGKG010000141.1:0-4568 GCA_035294805.1 Binataceae bacterium (SeqCode)
CTCCGATCGCGAGGGCGAGGTGGCGGACGGCGACTGCAAAATGACCTCGACTTTCACTTCCTTATCGTTGATCACTTTTTCGAGGTTAGCGAGGAATTGTTTTTGCTTGCTGCCCGGCAGCAACCGGCAATCGATCTCCGCAGTCGCGCTCGGCGGCAAGACGTTGGTTTTGAAGCCGGCGTTCAGCACGGTCGGCGCGATAGTGTCGCGGACCTGGGCATTTTGCGATGGGTCGGCGAGGAATTCGCGCGCGTAGGCCGCATCGCGCAGCGAGGTCGCCAGATCGAGGAACTGCTTGGGCCCGTGCTCCAATTCGGAAATCGCGTGAAACTGATCCTGCACCGGCCCGAGCACATGAATTTGCGGATGATAATCGAGGATGCGCGCCAGCGCACCAATCAGCGTCGTGACCGCGGTCTGCGCGGGCGGCGCCGACGCGTGCCCCTCGCTGCTGTGAGTTGTGAGCCGCAGCCACAACGGCGTCTTCTCGGTGACATCCACGCTGTAGAATTTCTTGCCATCCGGTAGTACGACAATCGCCCCGGAATCGAGATTGAGGACGAATCCGGCATCCGCGTAGATGTCTTTTTCGTGCTCGGTGAACCATTGCGCGCCGATGCGGCCGCCGACTTCCTCATCGCCGGTAGCGATAAAAATGACGTCGCGGCCGAGCAGGATGCCGGCGCGCTTGATCGCGAACAGCGCCATCATCGCGATGACGCCGGGGCCTTTGTCATCGGCGGCGCCGCGGCCCCAAATCGCGCCGTCCTTCACCTCGCCGGAGAAGGGCGGGATTTTCCATTCGGCCGCGTTCGCGGGCACCACGTCCATATGAACCTGGAGCACCAGTGCTTTTTTCTTTTCGCCGATGCCACGCAGGCGCGCCGCGATGATTCCGCGGCCGGGCTCCGGCTCCCACGTCGTCGCCGGAATTCCCTCGGAAAGAAATTTCTCTTTCAGAAATTTTGCCGCTTCCATTTCATTGCCCGGCGGATTGGTGGTGTTGATGCGGATGTACTTGGAGAGGAAGTCGGTCGCCTCCTGGGTGAGCTTGTCGTAATCGATGGTCTTGGGCGGCGGCGCCTTGACGACTTGCGCGCCGCCCGCCGCGTCGGCCGGCAGATGCGAAAGCAAAATTGTCAGCGCCACGGCGAGGCAGCAGGCGAGCGAACCCGAAGCCGACCTCATCGCTCGCCGAAGTTGAACAGGTCAATGACGGTTTGCAGGAACAGCGCGGCGGGCGCGCCGTCGATCACGCGATGGTCGAAGGTCAGCGACAGCGTCATCATCGCGCGGCGAGTCATTTCGCCTCGATAGATGGCGGGTTTCTCGACGATACGCCCGACCCCGAGAATTCCGGTCTCGCCAGTGTTCAGGATGGGCGTGAACGCATCGACGCCGTAGGTGCCGAGGTTGGTGATCGTGAAGGTGCCGCCGCTAATGTCCTCGAGCTTGAGTTTTCCGGCGCGCGCCTTTTCGCCGGCTTCTTTGCTGAGCGAAGCGATCTCGCGCAGCGACTTGCGCGTAACATCGCGGATCACCGGAACGATCAGGCCATCGTCGAGCGACACGGCAATACCGATGTTAACCTCGCTCGAGGAGACAATTTCGTTGCCGTTAAGCCGCGCGCTCATCCGCGGATGCTTTCTTAACGCACGCCCGGCGGCTTGAATCAGCAAATCGGTGTAGGTGAAATCGAACTCGCGCTTGAGACGCTCGCGCAGTTCGGTCGCGGGAGTCACGTCGGCCTCGGAAGTGATGGTCAACTGCGCGGTGTCGCGCAGGCTCTGATGCATCCGCTCGGCGATCGTCTTGCGCATCCCGCGCATCGGAACGCTTTGCGTCGATGACGCCTGGACCGGCGATGCAGGCGGTGCAGATTGTGGCGCCTTGGCGGCGCGCTCGACATCCTCGCGCGTGACGCGGCCGCCGGGACCGGTGCCGCTTACGCGATCGAGATTCACCCCGAGCTCAGCCGCGAGCTTGCGCGCGACCGGACTGACGGCGCGACGTTCGCCGGGATTGCTTGTCGCTTCCATGCTCGCGGGCGGCGGCGCTTTCGGCATCTTCACTTCACCGTTCGATGCCGATGCAGATGCGACGGCGGTGGCATATTTCGCGCGTATCGATGCGGGATCGTCACCCGCTTCCGCGATTACCGCCACCGCGACGCCGCATTCGACGGTCGCACCTTCCTCGAACAGCGCGGCGGCGAGCACACCGCTCGCCGGCGACTCGACTTCGTAGAGGACCTTTTCGGTTTCGACCTCGTATAGAGGATCGCCCGCGTTGACACTCTCGCCGACCGCCTTGAAGTACCGCTGGATAGTGCCCTCGTGCATCGTGAGCCCGAACTTGGGCATCGTGACTTCGACGGCCATCGCTTAGCAGGCTGTTGAAAAACGATTTTCACAGCCTGCTTCCCCCACTGTAATCTCCCCCAGTAGGGGGAGAGCTAAAGGAAAGCAGCCATCTCGATGCAGGGCGTTGAAAATGAGGTGGTGGTCCATGATTCGAGCCTTGCGTTCAACGCCCTGCTAGCGAGCGGCTTTGGCAGCCTCGGCCTTGGCGGCGGCCGCCGCTTTCGCTTTTCCCCAACCTTCCTTGAGCGGCACCGAATGATGAAGCGAGACTTTGCGCTCGGCGAAGCGCCACTTGCCGTTGACGCGCCGATACTTGTCCTCGTACCAGCCGGCGCCGAGGATGCTTTCTCCCTTGCGGGTGAAGCGCGCGTCGATGGTGCAGGTTCCGTGCGCATCGTTGTCGCCGTCGATTTCGATGATGTGGTTATGAATGAATGGAACCGGTGACTCGGCCGGAGTGATCGCTCCATAGAACTTCAAGAGCGCGTCCATGCCGCGAACCGGTTTGAAATCGGGCGCGCTCGTTATCAACGCGCCGTCCTCGGTGAAGAGGCGCGCGACCGCCTCGCCCTCGGAGTGCTGGACGTGCCAGCAGTAACGCGCGGTGAGTTCCTTGATTTCCTCGCGGTCGGCGAGTTCCTGAACCTTTTGCTCCAGCGACTTTGCCATAGATGCTCCTGGGATTTTTTATTGCGCGACTACGCCGCCATCGACGACGAAAGTTGCGCCGGTCACGAAACTGGATTCATCGGAAGCGAGGTAGAGCGCGCAATTCGCGATGTCTTCGGGCGTGCCCATGCGGCGAATCGGCGAATGCAACAGCAGCCGGCCCGATTCGCGAATCGGATCGACGACCGGCGCGATCATCGGAGTATCGATGGCGCCGGGACAAATCATATTGACGCGGATGTTTTGCGGACCGAACTGGACCGCCAGCGCGCGCCCGAGCGCGACCATCCCGCCCTTCGAGGCGGTGTACGCGTGTGCAGAGGCGCCGCCAATCAGCGCGGCGATCGATGCGGTGTTCACGATCGAGCCGCCCCCGGTCTTGATCATCTCGGGTATCGTGAACTTGCACATCAGGAACATGCTCTTGAGGTTGATCGCGAGCACGCGGTCCCAATCCTCTTCGGGCGTGTTGAGGATATCGCCCATCGAAAGCGGCGAGGAATAACCGACGCCGGCGTTGTTGTAGAGAATGTCGATGCGGCCGTAGGTGCTCATCGCGGTGCGGACGACGTTTTCGCAATCCTTCGCGCTCGAAACGTCGGCCTGCGCGAATACCATCGCGCCGCCGGCCTGCTTCACCATGCTGGTGGTAATTTCGCCATCCTCGCGCTTCCAGTCGCATCCGACGAGTTGGGCGCCCTCGCGCGCGAAGATGGTCGCGGCGCCACGGCCCTGGCCGCTGCCGACGCCGGTGATGATCGCAACCTTGTTTCTTAAGCGCATGTGTTACTTCGCCGCGCTGAGCATTTCGGTCGCGCGGGTCAGGATTTTGCGCATCGTGAGTTCGCTCTGCGCGCCGACCAGCGGGTAGTTGCCGATGAAGAATGTCGGCACTCCGCTGACGCCATGCTGATGCGCAACCAGCGCGTTGTTCTTCAGTTTCAGTTGGACTGCGGGCGCGGTGGTCGCTTCCGCGACTTTTTCAGCCTCGAGGCCGACCTCGCTCGCAAGGTTCTTCAACACGTCGACATCGCCGATGTTCGAGCCGTCATGAAAATAAGCGCGATAGACGCGCTCCTCGAATTCCTCGCCCTTGCCCGATGCGATCGCATATTCGCAAGCGGCGAGCGCGTTGTACGAGTTGGTGAGCACCGTGGGCGGACGCATCGCGAGGCCGATCTCGGTCGCCATCGTGGAGATGCGCTCCCACGCGGCCTTGCGCGAATCGGAACCCTGCGCGCCATAGACTTTGTCGGCGGAAATTCCGGTCGCCGGCCAGTCGGGATGAATCTGAAATCCGCGCCACGCGACCTCGAGGTCGAACTCGCGCTGCATTTTTTGCAGGGTGTGAAAACCGATGTAACAGAACGGACAGATGAAGTCCGAGAACAGTGTGATCTTGAGCGCCATGATCGTGTTCCTCGGACGCGACTATAAGACGGCGTCGCGGACCGCGTCAAAGTGGCGGGCATCGAGGGATTCGACGATATGGAAACGGGCGCTCGGGCGATTTCATCGAGGAACTGGTGGCGTTCG
>DATGKG010000142.1:0-3144 GCA_035294805.1 Binataceae bacterium (SeqCode)
GAAGACCCGCTCCGCGAGTTCCTGCGTCCCTTCCAGCAGCGAGGTGCCGCCGACGAGCACCAAACCCGACGCGAGGCTGTCGGCCACGCCCGAGCGCATCAGCTCGCGCTGCGCCATCGAAAAAATTTCTTCCATTCGCGGTTCGATGATCTCCGCGAGGATGCGGCGCGCGATGATGCGCGGCTCGCGGCCTCCCACGCCCGGCACTTGCACCGTTTCATCGCGGCGCACGACCAGGCTGGTCGCGACGCCGTAATCGATCTTGAGTTTCTCGGCATCCGCAGCCGGCGTGCGCAGTCCCGCCGCCACATCGTTGGTAAGATGATTGCCGCCGATCGGCAGCACCGCCGTATGCATTACCGCGCCGCCGTGGAACACGATGATATCGGTGGTGCCGCCGCCGATATCGATCAGCGCGACGCCGAGTTCGCGTTCCTCCGGAAAGAGCGCCGCATCTGCCGACGCAAGCGGCTCGAATACCAACTCCGAGGGCGTCACGCCCGCGCGCTCGCAGCATTTAGTGAGATTCGCGCCGTAGCTCTGCGCGGCGGTTACGATGTGGATTCGCGCCTCGAGGCGCACCCCCGCCATCCCGATTGGATCGCGCACCCCTTCCTGATCATCCACCGCGAACTGCTGCGGCAGGATGTGCAGTACCTGGCGATCGAGCGGGATCGCGACGGCGCGCGCGGCATCGATCACACGATCGACATCGCGCGGACCGACTTCGCCACCGCGCACGGCGACGATTCCATGACTGTTGAGGCCGCGAATATGCGCGCCCGCGACGCCCGCGGCTACCGAACCGATGCGAATTCCGGAAGTGCGCTCGGCCTCTTCGGAGGCGGCGCGAATCGCTTCGACCGTCGCCTCGATATTGACCACCACGCCCTTGCGCAAACCGGTGCAGGGCGCGACGCCGTAGCCGAGCACGGCGATTTCATTTTCGATCGGAACCTCGGCGACAATCGCGCAGACCTTGCTGCTGCCGACGTCCAATCCCGCGAGCACGTTCCTCATCGCAGTACCGCCCCCCGCTCCCCGATGTTGAGGCGCGCCGACTCCAGACCTTCGCTGCGCGCGATCGTGGCCGCGCGTTTTTCCAGCTTAGGCAGATCGGTCTTAAGCCGCACCACCGCCATCCCCGGCATCGTCATATCCAGCATCGCGATCAGCCGCTCGCGTCCCTGCCATTGCCCCAAGACTTCGAGTGCACGGCGGAGTTGAACTTCTTCCTGATTCAGATCGACCGCGAGCGCCATCCGCTCACGATCGAGATAGAACTCTGCGGAGCCGTCGCCATCGAGGCGCATCTCGGAAATCAAGCACGACATCTGCACTTCGGCGCGCACCAGCAGTGCGGCATCGTTCAGAAGATCGGAGGCCAGCGCGATTTCCGCACCGGGGCCGCTCATGATCGGAAGATCGGGTTGCTGCGCGGGCGAAACCGGCCCGCGAATTTCACCGCCCGCCAGCAGCGCATAGAAACCGTCGCGCCGCTCGACGATCGCGATCGGATCCGATGCGGTCCGTGCGCGCGCGATTTCGACTTCGCCGGGAATCGCACTTTCCGGCGCGGGGCTCTTCAGCTTCAGCGCGACCTCGAGCGGCGCGATGCTTTGATCGAACGTGTCGGCGGCATGACGAAACGGGCCGAGCCGCGCGAGCGTGCGATCGGTCCAGAGCTGGAAGAGATTCTTCGCGCGCAGAGCAACGCGGCGTCCGGCTTCGCTGAAACCGGTCATCACGCCGAGAACGAAAAAAGCGCAGAGCAGAAGGCCCGCCAATCGCGGACTCCAGCCCGATGCGCTTTCCTTCTTCTTTTTCCTCGCCGCCACCACCGCCACCTCAACTCACATCGACCATCCACAACCTGACGCGTCCATGCGCCATTAGTGGGGCCCAACCACTCCGCAACCTACAATTATCTTTATAAATCCATGTTTAGCAACTTGCGTCCAGCGCAGGCAGGGTCACCAATCCCCAACCAGCCTGACTTCGGGTTCCAAAAGAACTCCACTACTGTCCTTGACTTTGACGCGCGCCAACTCAATGAGCGCGTGAACGTCGGCCGCGCGCGCTGCGCCGAGATTGACGATGAAGTTGGCGTGCTGCTCGGAAAACCCCGCGTCTCCTATGCGACGGCCCTTCATTCCGGCGGCATCGAGGAGGCGTCCGGCGAAACTGCCGGGGGGATTTTTGAAAATCGACCCTGCGTTGGGAACGCCGCGCGGCTGGCGCATCGCCCGCTTGGCGCGAACGTCCATTACGCGCGCGCGCAACTGATCGCGATCGCCATGGCGCAATTCGAAATCGACCCGCGAGATCACGAAGTGCGGAGGAAGATTTGTGCGCCGATACGCGAAGTTGACTTCTTCCGGCGTAAGCGCGCGCGCTTCGCCCTCTGCAGTTACGCCGTGAACGAGGATCACCACGCGGGCGATCTCGCCGCCGAACGCACCGGCATTCATCACCAATCCGCCGCCGACGGTGCCGGGAATTCCTTCGCCGAATTCGAGGCCCTCGAGTCCGCACTCGACGACAGTTTCCACCAGCGCGCCGAAATCGACGCCCGCACCCGCGGTCACGCGCACATCATCGATCGAGATTTTGTTGAAGCCCTCGCCGAGCCGGATCACAAGTCCGCGGATGCCGCGATCGCTCACTAACAAATTAGTGCCGCGACCAAGACAGAACGTAGACACGCCCGCACGATGCGCCGCACGCTTCGCGCGCATCAGCTCGTCCTCGTTCTCGACCGTCACAAACAGGTCGGCCGGTCCGCCGATGCGAAACGAAGTGAATTCCGCGAGTGACTGGTTCACTTTGAGCCGCTCCCGGAATTCTTCGTGCAGTTCATCTTCAAGCCTGCTCATGCGCTTTTCGCTCAACGCCGAGTTCCGCGAGCAGTTGATCGCCGAGCGCATAGATGTCGCCGGCGCCGAGCGTCAACACGACATCGCCGGGCATCGTCATTTCGCCAAGTTTCTGTGCAGCGCCGGAAATGCCTCCGATGTATTTCGCATTTAGATGACCGCGTTGCAGGATCGCCTCATACAACCGATGCGAGGTGACCTCGGCAATCGCATCTTCGCCAGCAGCGTAAATGTCCATCAGGCAGAGCACGTCGGCATCGTCGAACGC